>CANRMH010000062.1 GCA_947631695.1 uncultured Lachnospiraceae bacterium
GCGCGGAATATGCGGAAGCGGTCGCATGGGCGAGCAGCACGAACGTAGGGATCGTAAACGGATACAAGGATGAAAAGGGGAACCTGACGGGATCCTTTGGCCCTTTAGCCGGAATCACCCGCGAGCAGCTGTCACTCATGATGCTCCGGTACGCGAAATATCAGAAGTACGCAGCGGCGCAGGAGGACGCTCCGGAAGACACGCTGAGCAAATTCACAGACCTGGATAAGATTAATTCGCATGACGGCGGAGAGGCCAAAAAAGCTCTGGCATGGGTTGTGAAGAATGAAATTGTTAAGGGCGAAGGCGGCACGATGCTTCTGAACCCGCAGGGGAAGGTGAACCGTGCGATAGCAGCGACCTTCTTCAGCAGATTTCTGAATAAGGCAGCCGAGGGATAGAAAGTGCATACCGTTCGGAGGATGATTCTGATTTGACGATTTTTATGTAAATATCTTGAAAAATTTTTTATTTCCTGATACAATGATTATGTCACCCGATCGCGCCTGGATTGACCTGTACAGAAATTTGTAAATAAGGTGAATAGGAGAAAAGGAAATATGTTGGATTATCAGGATATAGAAATAATACGAACAGCTTTGAAGGAAGAAATTATACAGAACAATCAGAATCTGGAAGAGATGATCGGCCGAATAATCGACCGGAAGATTGAGGAGAATAACCAGAAGCTGGAAGAGATGATCGACCGGAAGATTGAGGAGAATAACCAGAGGCTGGAGGAGATGATCGACCGGAAGATCGAGGAGAAGATCAAGGAGAACAACCAGAGGCTGGAGGAGATGATCGACCGGAAGATCGAGGAAAACAACCAGAAACTGGAAGAGATGATCGATCGAAAGATCGAGGAGAACAACCAGAGGCTCAAAGAGATGGCAGATCAGAAGTTTACGGAGAATAACGAATTTATTTTTGAAGAGATGGATCGCTACTATCGGATGGCCAAAGAGGAGTATCAGCCTGAACTCAAAAAATTAAATCGCGAGATGGATGAAATCAGCGAATACTATCGAATAAAGAAACTGGAGGATGATAATACCAGGATTCTATTAAATCTTTGTGAAAAAAATCAAAGAGAAATCGATGAGATCAGGCGGAAGCTGGCTGTTTGAAATAAGAAAAGAAAATAGCGTAAATAAATACAGGGCGCTGCGTCATTGGATCTGCAGCGCCCTGCGAAAGTCAGGTTCCTGTTGGCGGTGGTGGGATTATATTTTTGCAAGCTGTTGTGTGGCGTTTGCAGATAGAAGAATCTCACAGTGTTCCTCCAGATAGGCAAGCGAAGCTCCCGAAGTTTTTTCCAACGAGCCATATTCAGACAACATATTGCAAATGCGGTTAAAGTCGTTTGTTCTGTGAGCGGATTGTGTAAGCGCGAGAAGATAGAGGTTCGCTCCCTGGTCTTTATATAAAGTATTGGAACCGAAGTACATGCCGTCAAGTAAGTGTGCCGCATGTATCACACTGTCCATTGTTGCGAATGAAAATAAGCGGAGTGTAGATTTTTTGTCCTGAGAGGAATGGAGGTTATTTTCCTTTGAACCCGCGGAAAGATTTTCTTTCACCTTTCCGATTAGATTCCGGATATTTTCTGCACCCTCCAGCTTTTCCAGAACATTTTCTTTTTTGATCTCCCAGTCGGCGCCGGGAAGAGGGGCAAATTTAGAAAATCTGGTATCCAATTCTTCAGGATCTTCGACTTTGGTGATAATCAGCACGATTGAATCCGCAGATGCGGGAATGGCTTCAATCATCAGAGGGATATCTTCCGCTTCAAAACCAAATTCAAACGCTGCCTGCTGCATCATGTCATGGAAGAGTGATTTTGCTTTTTCAGTTCCGTAAGCCAGTTCGCTCAGCTGAAGCTGACGGTCAGCCAGATCGGCACGGGTAAGCGTGCAGCGAATCTGATTGTCGTTAAGTTTTTCAATTTTCATATTCATCACTTCCTTCAAAATTAGTATAGCATAATGGACAATAATAGTTCAATAAAATAAAAATAAAAAAATACTTGCGTTAACATAATTTATCGTATATAATAATTCATACAGAAAACAGTATTCCCAGTTAGCGGCCATCCTAGAATGGCAAGGAATCATTTCTATGATATATATTGACGGAAAGATATATCATTCTCAATGTAAGGTCATTATCAACAATCGAATGTTCGGAAAGTCGAATCAGACGATACTCAACAATTTTGTTTTTTCAACGGATTTTTGCAATCAGACAATCACAAAAATCATACCGGTATGATTCAAATGCTGTTTTCTGCAATGGATGGATATATTTAACATATCACGCACTTCCGGAAGGAATATGTCCGGTCCGTTTATCGCTGCTGGGATGGATGATATCTGGAGAAGGGGGCAGCTATGCCGGAGAACGAAAAAAAATTTCAGGACATGTTCAATGAATTGAGTCAGTATGAGCAAAGGGGCGTTTCCATAGTAATGGAGGGAAAACCTGCAAGTCCGACTCAAATCGTAAAGGCGCATATGGTAAAGGAGGATCAAACTTATATGAGAGATTATGTGTTGAATGAGGAAGGAGATGTAAAAGCGCTGTACTTCTATTCTATTGAATAATAAAGACCTGTAAGTGAATATCCCTCCGAAATATATGACTGAACTGTGGAAATTATTCACAAAATGTCGAAATAATTAATGACGATTCCTGCGAATGTTGATATAATTAATTCATAGTAGGAGGTGTGATATGGAGCAAAGACGAAGAAAACGTCGAAGACGTAGTCAATCCAGGCGCAGAAGGAAGAGAAATCTTATCCTGAAGGTTAGTTTTTTCATTATATTGGTAATAGGAATTATTGCAGCATTGCTTTTGTGGAGAAAATATGGTCCGACAAAGGAAAAAGCTGACTTGAGCGAATATTATGGAATAAAAAATGAAAATCAATTAGCTATTATCTTAAATAATGAAGTAATGGAACCGAGAGGGATGATTTCCGACGGAAAGGCATATGTCGAATACGGCTTCGTACATGATTATATCAACGACAGGTTCTATTGGGACGCCAATGAAAATCTTCTGCTCTATACGTTGCCCAACGATATAATATCCGTAGGAGTGGGGAACTCGGAGTATATGGTTTCCAAGGACAAGAACAGCACGGATTACGTTATTTTAAAAACGGAAGGAAGTACGGCGTACGTTGCGCTTGATTTCATTCAGCAGTATACCAATCTTGAATATGAAGTTTTTGATCAGCCAAGCCGTGTGATGATCGTCAGCAGCTGGGGAAACACCCAGGTAGCCGAAGCAAAAAGAAATACGCAGGTTCGGGTTCTGGGCGGAGTGAAGAGTCCCGTATTGACAGAGATCAAAAAAGGGGACGAAGTGACAGTGATTGAAAGCGTGGGAAGCTGGAAAAAAGTCAGAACCAGGGACGGGTTTATCGGATATGCGAGCAACAGCGCTCTGAAGAAGCAGCAGACAAAAAATATTGTCCGTGAATTCGAAGAGCCGGTGTTTACGAATATCTCCAAGGATTATAAAATTAACCTGGCCTGGCACAACGTGAGTAATGAGACTGCGAATGGCACCCTTCTGGAGATGATCGCCCAGACGAAGGGGCTGAATACGATCTCGCCCACCTGGTTCCACGTGGTGGACACGCTGGGCAACCTGGAATCTATAGCGACAGCTGAATATGTGAATTATGCACATCAGTCCAACATTGAAGTCTGGGCGGCGGTGAGGGATTTTGACGGGGGAATTAATTCGCCGGAGGAATCCTATGAGCTTTTGAGCCATACGTCCAGCCGTGAAAATTTGACGAATCAGTTGATCGCAGCGGCGCTTCAGATCGGAATAGACGGAATCAATGTGGACTTTGAAAAAATTTCTGCGGAATGCGGGGACCATTATATTCAGTTTATCCGGGAATTATCAGTAAAATGCCGTCAAAACGGCTTAGTACTGTCGATAGACAATTATGTGCCTCAGGCATATAATGAGCAATATCACAGGGAAGAACAGGCGATCGTGGCGGATTATATTATTGTAATGGGATATGATGAATATTATGGAGGTTCTCCGACGGCGGGTCCCGTATCCTCCTATACTTACGTAAAGGAAGGGATTGAAAGAACGATGGAAAGCGTACCGGCAGAAAAAGTGATCAGCGCTGTGCCGTTTTTTACAAGAGTGTGGAAAGAGACTCCTAAGACAGAAGAAGAACTGGCAGCGCAGGCCGGCACGGAAGCTGCGGAGTATTCCGTGAATGTTGAGAGTACGGCATATAGCATGGCGGAAGCGGAAAACATAGTTGCGCAGGCCGGCGCCGTCCCGGTATGGGACGAGACGTCCGGGATGAATTATGCAACGTGGGAGGCTGAAGGAAGTACATATAAAATCTGGCTGGAAGACGCCAGCTCTCTTGAGCCGAAGCTTCAGCTGATCAGAGAATATGGATTAGCCGGTTCAGCCGCCTGGCGTCTGGGTCAGGAAAAACCGGAAATATGGGATCTGATTCTGCAATATGTGAATTAAACAAAAAAACGATCCGAATATAAAAAAATTGGCGGAAATAATTTCTTTCAGAAATTAGCTGCAGATAATAAATATCCCCTGACAGGCATATATATATAAACAATATAACTGTTAGGGGATGTTTTTTTGCGTCGGAAAGTAGAATTTATTCTGGCCGTCTTATTTCTTGCGGGATTGATAGTTGTAAGCCGCAACGTGGAAAGATATGTCGCTCCGGCAAACATGGAAGGAAAAAAGAACCTGGTTATACTTGATGCTGGACACGGGGGAGCCGATCCCGGGAAAATAGGGGTCAATAAGGCAAAAGAGAAAGATATTAATTTACAGATTGCTTTAAAAACAAAAAAGTTGCTTGAAAAAGAGAATGTAGATGTAGTTTTGACGAGAAAAGATGATACGACGATGGAAAAAGCGAATTCTACAAATAAAAAAGTCGAGGACATGAAAGCGAGGGTAGCGCTGATCAATAAACAGGCGCCGGCATTGGTAGTCAGCATCCATCAAAACAGCTATCAGCAGTCGGACGTATCAGGCGCGCAGGTATTTTACTATTCCCACTCCGAAGAGGGGAAAACGGCGGCGGAGATTATGCAGGAAGCGCTGCTTAAAGTTGACGCGGATAATAACAGAAAGGCGAAGGCCAACGATACGTATTATCTGCTGAAGCGAACGGAAGTTCCCACTATAATTGTGGAATGTGGTTTTTTAAGCAATGCAAAAGAGGCGGAACTTTTAAACACTGACGAGTACCAGCAGAAGATAGCGGAATCGATTTGCGGCGGAATTCTGGAATATATAGACAAAGAAAAGAGATAAATGATATAATAAGACACAAATGACGGGATTGTTTGGGAAATGGTATTATGGTGACAAAAATAGAGAAGATCGAGGGAAAAAAGGCAGATGAAAAAGTGATCCGCGCAGCGGGCGAGATCTTAAAAAATGGCGGGCTGGTTGCGTTTCCGACGGAAACCGTTTACGGACTCGGCGCGAATGCGCTGGACGAGAAGGCTGCGCGTAAGACATATCAGGCGAAGGGAAGGCCGTCTGACAATCCTCTGATCGTACATATCGCAAGGATGGAGGATCTGCCCGCTATCGTGAAAAAGATACCCAAAAAGGCGGCTGCGGCTGCAGAAAAATTCTGGCCCGGCCCGCTTACAATGATTTTTGAAAAAAGTGGGATTGTTCCTTACGGAACGACAGGCGGGCTGGATACTGTAGCTGTAAGGATGCCGGACAGCGAGACGGCCCGGAGACTGATTCTGGCCGGAGGGGGATATATTTCCGCGCCGAGCGCGAATCTCTCCGGACGGCCAAGCCCTACATCGGCGGAACACGTCAGGGAGGATCTGGATGGAAAGATCGATATGATTTTGGACGGAGGCCCGGTAGAGATAGGCGTGGAGTCAACGATACTGGACATGACGGTGGATCCGCCCATGATCCTGCGCCCGGGAGCGGTGACAAAGGACATGCTGGAGCCGCTGATCGGCCCGGTATCCGTCGACCGCACGCTGATTCAGCCGGACAGCGCGGCCGCGCCCAAAGCTCCGGGAATGAAATACCGGCACTATGCGCCGAGAGCGAATCTGCAGATTATAGATGGGGAAAGAAAGCAGACGATCGCTGTGATCAATCGGCTTGCAGAGGAAAAAATAAAAGCGGGTTTCCTCGTGGGGATCATAGCTACGGAAGAAAGCGTCGGACGGTACGAATGCGGCAATATAAAATGCGTAGGGAGCCGGGAAGACGAAAGGACGATAGCGGCGGGACTGTATCGGATACTGCGGGAATTTGACGAGGATGGGGTTGATTATATCTACAGCGAGTCGTTTTCGGAGGACGGGATCGGTATGGCCGTCATGAACCGCCTGCTGAAAGCGGCGGGACATCAGGTGATAAAAGCGGAATCATAACAGAGAGAATCAGATCGGAGGAGTCGGTATGGGAAGCAAAAGAAGAGACTACATCAGCTGGGACGAGTATTTTATGGGCGTTGCAATTCTGTCGGGTTTGAGATCAAAGGATCCGAATACGCAGGTGGGATGCTGTATTGTCAGCCAGGAAAATAAAATTTTGTCTATGGGATACAACGGACTTCCCGCAGGATGTTCGGACGATGAATTTCCGTGGGAGCGGGAGGGGGAAGATCCGCTGACAACCAAATACGTGTATACCGTTCACAGCGAGCTGAACGCGATCCTGAACTACCGCGGAGGAAGCCTTGAGGGCGCCAAATTATACGTTTCCCTGTTTCCCTGCAACGAGTGTGCGAAAGCGATCATACAGAGCGGGATCAAGGAAGTCATCTATGACTCGAACAAGTATTCCGACACGGCGTCGGTCAAAGCATCCATGCGGATGTTTGACGCTGCAGGAGTCAGATATCATCAGTATCATAGAACCGGCCGTAAAATCAGCGTCGAATTATAAGGATGTGAGGCGCGGGTCCTGACGGCGCGGTTTCTTTCAAAAAGAGCGGCGTTTTGACTTTGCATGGACAGATTTGGGAATATAATCCCCGCTTTCCGGATATATATACAATAAGAATGTGGGAAAGAGGGAGGATGAAATGTCTGAACGGCGCCCTGGATTTATTGTGACTTTTATCATGCGGGCAGTGATCGGCATGGCAATTATATTCTTTGTGAACCAGTTTCTGGAGACAAAGGGGATCGACGTCAGAGTGGGAATGAACGGGATTTCTCTGGTGACTTCCGGGATACTCGGGCTTCCGGGAGTTGCTCTGCTCTATGGTATCGTGGTCTATCGAATTTTGTGAGAAATGCACAAAGTTTACATATTTTATAAAAAGCACTGGACATTTGTACGATGTACGCTTATAATACATCGTACAAGTTGTCATAACTTGTATCATATTTTGCAAAATCTTGTTGAGAATCTAAAATTCAAAAAATGTTCTGTAATTCGGCAGGCCATTTCGGCGGAGAATTCAAAACGAACTTTCAAAAATTGACGGCGGGGAGGTTGTATGTGAGTGAAAAGCATTTAGTTATCTGCGTCCCGGAGGCGGATTATGCATATAGGCTGGCGGCCTTTCTGGGAGAGAAAAAAGAACTTGCATTTCAGATTCTGGTATGCGCCGGCCCGGAGGAGACGCGGAAAATTTCGGATCATCAGGAAATTGACGTGCTGCTGATCGATGAAAGGTATTTGCCTGAACAGGGGGAAGAGATCCGCGCGTCCCGGACGGTCATTCTCACCGAGGAGGAGAGGGAGACGCAGGACGGGCAAAAAAACAGGATATTCAAGTATCAGCCGGGAGAAAAGATTTTTTCCGAAATTGCGCAGATGTGCCTGCAGGATGAACCGGAGGGTTTCCACGCTGTAAGAAAGCGGGAAAGCGGAAGATTGACAGGATTTTATTCCCCGATCCACAGGACGGGACAGACGGCGTACGCGCTTGAATATGGAAAGAAGATGGCAAAGGAAAAGAATGTCCTCTATCTGAATATGGAGACATACGGAGGGAGCGGAGGACATTTCCCGGAGGAATCGGGGAGGGATATGTCCGTTCTTCTATATTATGCGAAACAGGGAACCGGAAATATCGGATTGGTTCTGACTACGCTGGTCAGACAGATGGACGGATTGGATTATATTGCCCCTTCCAGATTTCCGGAGGAACTTCAGCTCGTCACGGAGAAGGAATGGAAATGGCTTTTTTCCGCTATTTTAAAACAAAGCGTGTACGACATGCTGATCCTGGATATGGGAGAGTGCATTCAGGGATTGTATGGGATTCTGGCTCTGTGTGACGAGATCTACCTTTTGACCGAAAACGACCGGTCGGCGAACGCCAAACTGAAACAGTACCGGGAGACGCTCAAGAGGCTTGGATACGGGGAAATGTGGGAAAGGATGATACGTTGTGACGCGGGAGGAACAGTTGCATGAACAGGTTTTGGGCAAGCTTGACCTGACGAGGGAGGTAGAGGACGATGAATTAATGGAAATTATCCTGAGCGTGCTGGAGGAACAAAATAAACGGGAGTATATTCCCCTTCACGAGAAAGCGAGACTGGGGAAAGAACTGTTCAATGCGTTCCGAAAACTGGATCTGCTTCAGGAGCTGATTGAAAATGAGGAAATTACGGAAGTGATGATCAACGGGACGGAGAATATTTTTGTGGAAAAGGCGGGGAAAATCTACCGGACGGATAAGTGTTTCCCGTCCCGCGATAAACTTGAGGATGTGATACAGCAGATCGTGGCGGGGACCAACCGCGTGGTGAACGAGGCGACGCCCATTGCGGACGCCAGGCTTGCGGACGGTTCCAGAGTAAACGTAGTGCTGCATCCGGTGGCGTTGAACGGCCCGGCCGTGACGATCAGGAAATTCCCAAAAGACCGGATCACGATGGCGCAGTTATTAAAACTGCATGCTGTCAGCGCAGAGGTGGCGGAGTTTTTGGAGCGTTTGGTAAAGGCCGGATACAATATTTTTATCAGCGGGGGAACCGGAGCGGGCAAGACGACTCTCCTAAATGCTTTGTCGCAGTATATACCGAGGGAAGAGAGGATCATTACGATCGAGGATAACGCGGAACTTCAGATACAGGACGCTCCCAATCTGGTGCGTCTGGAGGCGCGGTATGCCAATGTGGAAGGGAGAGGCGAGGTTACGATCCGCGATCTGATCCGGGCCGCGCTGCGCATGAGGCCTAACAGAATTATCGTCGGGGAAGTGCGGGGCCCGGAGGTAATCGATATGCTGCAGGCGATGCTGACAGGGCATAAGGGAAGCCTCAGTACGGGGCATTCCGACAGCCCGCAGGATATGCTGCGCCGTCTGGAAACGATGGTTCTGATGGGGATGGATATTCCGCTTACAGCAATCCAGAGGCAGATTGCGTCGGCGATAGATATCGTGATACATGTGGGAAGGCTGAGGGACAGTACGAGAAAGATCCTTCAGATAGCGGAAGTAGCGGGATGCGAGGGCAATGAGATTCAGACCAGAACATTGTATGAATTTCAGGAGCAGGGAGAAAAAAAGGGAAGGATTTTCGGTGAATGGAAAAAAATACATGAGATCGCTAATCAGGAAAAACTATTTTCAGCAGGATATCAGGGGATGGGAGAGAACTGCAGCGGCGTTTAGGAGTCTGTTGATCGTGGGAATGGTCGCGTACCTGTTTTATGATTCCGCGTGGGCTGCGCTGCCTCTTTTGCCAGCGGGGTACTGGTATTACCGCGAGTGGGAAAAGGGCTGCCTTCGCAGGAAAGCCGCCGCGTTCCAAACCCAGTTTCTGGATGCGGTTCAATC
>CANRMH010000063.1 GCA_947631695.1 uncultured Lachnospiraceae bacterium
GCTGCTTTTCATCAGCCGCCGGATCACAGATAACGGCAGCGCCTCATGTTCCGCAAGAATTCCTTCATTGTAGCAGTAAATGCATTTCTGATTGCAGGCGGATATTATTTCAACATAGAGCGACTTCAGCACCGCTCTTCTATCATCCATAGTCATTCCCTATATCTCCAGAATCATTCCTTTTTCCACAAATCTGTCCAGCATTTTTTCAACGTCCCGGACGATCTGCTCTCTGGTCACGGTCTGCTGTTCCTGCTCCAGCCCTTCCCAGATGCCGTCGGCAATAGCCTCGGGAGATTCCTTCGTACACAGATCATAGATCAATGCGGCGGTCGCATTCAGAACAATCGTATCTTTCGTGTCCTTATTATATACCAGCAGCCGTTCCTGCTCCTCATCCCGAAATACAGGCCAGCCTACATATCGATAAGTTTTCATACTATCTCCAAATATAAAATTATCCGCTTTATTATTATACGCACTTATTTGCGGACTGTCAACATTTTTTCATTTCTAAAGTTTCTAAAGTTCACAGTTATTCACCGTTCTCGGGAACGGAATGACGTCCCTGATATTGCTCATTCCTGTCAGGTACATGATGCAGCGCTCAAATCCCAGCCCAAATCCCGCGTGACGGGTCGAACCATATTTGCGGAGATCCATATAGAACGAATATTCTTCCGTCTTCATTCCCAGTTCTTCCATGCGGGCTTTCAGTTTCGCGTAATCGTCCTCCCTCTGACTGCCCCCGATAATCTCCCCGATGCCCGGCACGAGGCAGTCGACCGCAGCCACCGTCCGGTTATCCTCGTTCATCTTCATGTAGAACGCCTTAATGTCCTTCGGATAATCGGTCACAAATACCGGGCGCTTAAATACTTCCTCCGTCAGATAGCGTTCATGCTCGGTCTGCAGATCCATGCCCCACGAGACTTTGTACTCAAAATTGTCATTATTTTTCTTTAAAATTTCAACGGCTTCCGTGTATGTGACTCTGGCAAATTCGGAGGAAACAACGTTGTGCAGCCTGTCCAGCAGACCTTTATCGACAAAGGAATTAAAGAAATTCATCTCCTCCGGCGCTTCCTCGAGTACATAATTAATAATGTATTTGAGCATGGATTCCGCCAGCGCCATATCGTCGTCCAGATCTGCAAACGCGATTTCCGGCTCGATCATCCAGAATTCCGCCGCATGCCGGGTGGTATTGGAATTCTCCGCCCGGAAAGTGGGGCCGAAAGTATATACGTTCCGAAACGCCTGGGCATATGTCTCCGCATTCAGCTGGCCGCTGACCGTCAGGCTGGTTTCTTTATTAAAAAAGTCCTGCGTATAGTCTACGCTGCCGTCGGGATTCTTCGGCACGTTTTCCATATCCAGGGTCGTCACGCGGAACATTTCGCCCGCCCCTTCACAGTCGCTCCCGGTGATCAGCGGCGTATGCACGTACACGAATCCTCTCTCCTGGAAAAATTTGTGGATCGCATACGCGGTTAAGGACCGCACGCGAAAAACTGCCTGAAATGTGTTCGTCCTCGGGCGCAGATGAGATATTGTTCTGAGATACTCAAAGCTGTGCCGCTTTTTCTGAAGCGGATAATCCGGCGCGGAAGAGCCTTCTATCACTATCGTCTCCGCCTGGATCTCAAAAGGCTGTTTCGCCTGCGGCGTTGCGACAAGCGTTCCCGTCACCAGAATCGCCGAACCCACGTTTAATCTGGAAATCTCTTCAAAATTGTCCATTTTGTCGTGATATACAACCTGTATCGGCTCAAAAAAAGTGCCGTCGTTGAGTACGATAAACCCGAATTTCCTGGAATCGCGGATACTGCGAACCCATCCTCCCACCGTGACTTCACTGTCCATATACCTGTCTTTATTTCTGTGCAGTTCCTTCATTGTAATCAGATCCATCTTAAATAAACTCCTTTTCCGTTTTGAGAATCTCAGATCCCTTTGTTTTATTGCTATTATAACAGAATCTCTGTCCGCTGACCAGACTCTGATCTATTCAAGATATCCTATAAACGTACGTCCGCTGCCCGAAAGCATCCGGTCCATCTCGTCATAGGGAACGGACGAGCGGCTGCCCGTGGACGTTTCCACATATGTAACTTCCGACTCGTTATATCCGATCAGAATGACGGAGTTTTCACTGTCTATCATTCCCACCACGGGAGTTCCCCTGTTGATCACGTAAAGGATCTCCTCCGCAGTACACCCTGTGAGATCGATCCCTTTATTCCCAGACAACTGATTCACAACCTCGATCGGCCGCCCTCCCGCGTTCAGCTGCGCCCGCAGGGTTTCGATCAGATCGTCCTTTCCTTCAAGTTCATATTCCAGATAGCGGTTTCCGCGTTCCCACACATACCTCTGGTCTGAGGAGATCACCACGCCGCTTACGCTATCCGCCTCCGCCACGGCGGTTCCTGCTTTTTCACAGATATCCTGCAATTCCCCATAGCCATAGACGTAATATTGATCCTCCAGTCCCGCTCGCTCAAATGTCAGCGTGACCGCCCGATCGGCCAGCGTCAGTTTCGGCTTCAGTATTTTCGCGCTTTTATCCTGAATTCCATCCGCGAATGTGAGTCGCATCTGCGTCTCTTTGAGTTCCGTCTCATAGGATTCCAGATAAATGTTCCGCTCTTCCTTTTTCTGATTATTTGCAAGATACTCCGACTCTATACGCGCATAGGAAGCCCCATCCTTTACCGCTCTGTTCAGCGTAAGCATTCCTTCCTCAATTTTTACATCGAGTACATAGTTTTCCGCCGACTCGTAATTTCTGATCACAGCGTTCGACGGATCCCGTATCTCCACCCGGTACATGGGGATCACCGTCTCCCCGGATACCGTGCTTCCGATATCCGCCGTATGCGCGATTCCCAGCACGAAATCGTCCTGGATGAATCCCAGGGGCCGGACGCACTGGCCCTGCCCTGCGTCGACCGTATGTTCCTGTCCGTCGCTCAAGTCCTTTATTACGATTTCCGCGGCGCTGTCAAGCGATCCGTCAGACTGATAGGCAACGAGGCGGCCGTCCTCAGATACCACATACCGGCCTTCCTGCAGCCCGGTCACAATCTCCTTCTGAGTTCCATCCGCCATGTTCGCCGCGTACAGCGTACCGTCCACCAGCATGTACAGCGTTTCTTCCTTTATGCTGTAGTATGCCAGGCGGCCCAGCTCCTCGGAGGCCACAGCCGCGGATTTATTGCTTGGAATAAAGACCTTCTCGTCAATGGAATTCTTTTCCTTATTATAATAATAAACAGCCGCGCCGACCTGTCCCTCGTGCGGGCCCCGATTCATATATCCATAAACCGCGAACGTCGTATTTCCATTTTCCTCTATAGAAATCAGTTTTATTTCATGATCGTCCGTCAGGTTTCTCACGTCGGTGTTCTCCGCGTCCACAAAACTGAACAGGAGGGAAAGTTCATCCGTATCCCTGCTGTAATTCCAAAGCTCGTTCGCCTGAATAAAGGAGACGATGGTTCCGTCGCCATTGATCAGATAGGGCGCGTCATAGGGCGCAATTCCAAGCAGCACGCCTTTTTCGCTGAGTACCCGCCTGCTCCCGTCAAATACCTGCGTCATCTTCCTGTCATAATTCAAAAGATACATCCTGCCCGCGGACATGCGGACCCGGAAGAATTCTTTCACCCGGTAAAGATCCTCTTCATTCTCCTCCCCCCTGCAGCGCACGTCGTATTCCAGAAGGACGGAGGTGTAGGAGGCCTTTGCCTCCTTAATTTCCCATCTCTCCGTTCCCACGACGGAGGGTTCCAGATCTCCCCATGTTACATGATCGTAATCCGAATGTATGGTCACGTGCTGAAACGTGGCGTTGTCCCCCTCGTCGGACGGCTCGATCGCGGCTCCCACGCCGACGCCCTCCGCCTTCGCCAGCGCATGCTCATGAAAATCGTTCACGTAATCCAGGCACTGGCCCATATAAAATTCCGCCGAATCTACAATCCTTGTATAGTAATAAACGTCCCTGTCTTCCATATGAAGAGTTACCCGAAGGATCTTTTCCCCGTCAAGCAGGCTTTTATCCAAGTCGAGTTCCAGGTTCTCCGCCGTCACATTTATCCATTTGTCATACAGCTTCTGCGTCCCGTCAATGGTATAGACCGCGTAGCTTACGGAAGGAATCCTGTCTTCTATGTACTGGATATTCATTTCCAACCGCTCTCCGGACACAGGCGTGATCGTATCCCGCATGGTGGCAGCGTCCATTTCCTCTACATATCCGCTTAGGGGGTTTACCTCATACCCCTCGCACGCGAAGGAGATCCGGGGCAGCGCCGCGTTCCCGAGATCCGCCGTCATATCCTGATCATCCCGATTTGTCAAATAACCAAACAGGCATACTGCCGCCACAAATACGGCGGCCAGTATCCCTGTCTCGATCAGTCTTTTTTTTATTTTCATGATAAAATCTTTATTCATTTGTTCCCGAATCATTTGTCCCGAATTTTTCATAGCATTATTATAACGCAAGTGAAAGACATAGTAAACGGGATTTTATACAGTCGGGGCAGCGGCACCTCTCTTACTGCTCCGCCCTGACCATCCTCGGAAATATAATCGTGACGCGGAACAGATCGCCGTCCAGGTACAGGGTGAACCTTCCTCCCTGCATTTCAATCAGCGATTTGGCAATGGAAAGTCCCAGGCCGCTCCCCTCCGTACTTCTGGAGACGTCTCCCCGGACGAAACGTTCCGTCAATTCGTCCGCATTGATATTCAACGGCTGCTCGGATATATTTTTCAGCGAAAAGAACACTTCCGTTTTCGATACGGTTATGTCCACATACACGCGGGTCCCTTCCAGCGCATATTTTGCGGCGTTATTATAGATATTTTCAAGAACTCTCCACAATCTGCGCCCGTCCGCGCGGATCACAGCCTCTTCGTCCGGCAATTTTACGATTTCTTTCAAGCCGCGTTTTTTGAATTTTTCCTCAAACTCCCCGCTGGCCTGCTGAATCATTTCTTTCAGATCAATTATCATGTATTCCAGCGAAATATTCCCCGAACTTACTTTGGAGGCCTCCACCACATCCTCCGTCAGTGTTTTCAGTCTCTGCGCCTTTGCTTCCAGCACATCCAGATAGCCTTTGACCTTCGGATCCGTAAAATTTTCCCGTTTTAACAGATCGATATAATTAATGATGGAGGTCAGCGGCGTCTTGATGTCGTGGGATACATTTGTAATCAGATCCGTTTTCAGCCTCTCGTCTTTCATGCTGGCCTCCAGGGCCGCGTCCAGTCCCTCCCCGATGGCGTTTACGCGCTGGGCGATCTCCATCTGCTCGCCTTTCAGCCCGTACAGCGGGATCTGATAATCCACCTCCCCGGCTGCGATCCGCTCGATTCCCTGGCGGATCTTCTGACGTCCGACGGCCCTTTGCAGCAGATAGATGCAAAGATATACTTCCGCGGCAACCGCGATCAATATCGCAAATCCGTTTCCGCTTGCAAACGCCACCCAATGCAGCACAGCAAAACCGCCGAACGAAAGCCCTGTTTTCCACGAACAGCGCATATGAGAGGCAACTGTTTTTCCAAAATTCCATATCCACAAGATCAGGCTGTTCTTCCACAGCGTCCCGGCTTTGATCCTGCGAACCAGACTCAGGTATCCCACAAGAAACATCGCGCAGGTAAAGCTTGCTGCGAAAGCCATGGCTATCCCTTCTCCGAGGTCGTAATTATAGATCCACCAGATGTCGTTCAGCATAGACAGTCCCGCGCCCCATGCGCCTATCGCCGCCGCAGCCGCGACCTCCGTTTTCAGCCGGTCGAAAAAATTCAAATGCAGTTCCTCATCGCCAAACCGGCGGCCGGCCATTACCGTAAGCCATATCAGTATGGCGATCCACAACAGCGCGGACAACACCGCCGCTATCAGCGCAGTCCTGATATATGGCGCCTGCTGCTGATAGAATTGATCCAGCTCATAGTAGTTATCCTGTATAGGGTAGGAAGTGTCCACCCCTATGGCGAACACATAATCCCCCTGCCCGACGCCGGATTGTTTTACATGCTCCTTCCACTGGCTTGCGTTTATTCCGTCCATGTTGCTGTCAAAATCCGCCAGCCTGGGCCTTACGATCACGTATTTCCCCTTTTCACGAAGAAACTTCAGATTTTTTTCCAACCCCGCATACATCTCGTATTCCCCGCAGTTGGTATAAACCTTCCCTTCGCTTTTATCCGCATACAGATACGTCAGATTCGTATTCCCTTCCTCCCAGGTATCCTGAAACTCCCGATACCCTTCCATCATCATTCCCAGAGAATCCATAGTGGTCCTGATATCGTAAAAAGCTTCCGTCAGCCTTCCGTTCCAGTGCGGATCCTTATTTACGATGTCCAGAATATTTTCCGCTCCCACAGGCGCGTATAATTCTTCCCTCCAGAATCCGTCGTAGCTCCAGTAGGACGTATAAACGATATTCCCGTCATAATCCTGGATCATACCATCATTTTCGTCCTCGTACATCGACTGACTTTTTAATTTCCCGAAAATTTCAATGATATCGGAATAATTTGAAAAAACCAGCTTTTCCTGTTCCACTTTATTCTTAAAATCACTGTAGTAAAAATACTCGTACATGCCGTCCGGCTTCTGGCAGACAACAATAGGATCGGCCGGTTCGTCGCCGTCGTCCGAGTCCCCGGCCCGCCCCTGTACGTATGCATTGTGCCATTCAATCAGATCTCCCAGATAATACGCAAGCCCGGATTCATTTGATCCGCTGACATCGCCGCTTTCTGCATAGTCCTCAATATCCACTATTTTCTTCTCATTTGAGCCGCCGTTCAGCCCCAGAAGATCCGCGTTTTGTATCCCCTCCAGGATCTCAACGCTGTCGGAAAACACTTTCTCCTCGAAATCCCGCGAATTCTGGTAATCTTTTGTGTCCTGTCCCTCCAGGACGCCCTGCGCCGCACCCGGATATCTGAGGATCCAGATCATGCTGATTACAATTATAACCGCAAGGATATGCGCCAGTACGATCAGAAACCCCTTCACCAAATTCCATCTGTTCGATTTTTTCATTGCTTCTCCTCCTTAAAGCTTTTCCACCTTATAGCCGACGCCCCACACGACTTTCAGATATCTTGGCTCTTTCGGGTTAATCTCTATCTTCTCCCTGATATGACGGATATGTACCGCCACGGTATTATCCGCTCCAATGGCTTCCTCATTCCATATATTTTCGTAGATCTGGTCGATGGAAAACACCTTCCCCTGATTTTTCATCAGCAGGAGCAGGATGTTGTACTCGATCGGCGTCAGTTTCACCGGCTCTCCATCCACCCTGACCTCCTTGAGATCGTCGTTGATCATCAGCCCACCGGTCTCATATATGGCTTTGCCGGAAGACTCCACGGTACTTCCCAGCTTGGTGTAGCGCCGAAGCTGGGATTTGACCCTGGCTACCAATTCCAGCGGGTTAAAGGGCTTAGTCACATAGTCGTCCGCCCCCACGTTCAGCCCCAGAATCTTATCCGCATCTTCGGATTTTGCAGATAAGATAATAATCGGAATATTATGTTCCTCCCGGATCTTCAGCGTGGCCCGTATCCCGTCCAGGCGCGGCATCATAACGTCAAGCACGAGAAGGTCAACCGGCCCTTTTTTCAGCGCTTCCAAAGCTTCCTGTCCGTCATACGCTCTGGTCACCTGGTATCCCTCCTGCGTCAGATAAATTTCGATCGCCTCCACGATTGCCTTGTCGTCGTCACATACTAATATATTGGCCATTCTTATCACCCCGTTTTAATTTTTTCCATGGAATCTCCCGTAAACTTCAAATGGATTTCTTGCGCTGCAGTGCCATCCAGTTTCTACTATACAAGAATAGCAGGAAATTTTTAAGTCCGACGTGGGGAATTTCTTAAGAAATTATAAAAAAGCAAAAAACAGAGGGCAGTCACCCTGGACTCCCTCCGCTAATATAATGAAATTTCCGTTATCGCACTCTTATCACCGTTCCCGCGTAAATTCGGTTTGGATCGGCAATCCCGTTCCATTTCTGCAGCTGCGCGACCGTCGTGCCAAATTTTTTTGCAATCCCGCTCAGCGTGTCGCCGTATTTTATCGTATAATTTTCGGGTTTTGCCGCCCCGGTCCCCAGAGGGATCCTGATGATCTGTCCCTGATAGATCAAATTTGGATTCTTCAATCCGTTAAACGCGGCCAGCGCCTGGTACGTCGTCCCATTCGCGGCGGCGATCCCGCTCAGCGTATCGCCCCTTTTTACCGTATATTCTATCACACCGCCCGGCGCAGGATCCCCGGCCGGCGGCTGCTCCTTTCCTTTCAGTCGATTTAACCCGGCTTTGGAAATAACGCCTGCCAGATCATAGTAAGCGACGTCCATATCTACAGGGCCATCGATTCCGCTGACCGTCCCGTTATCCTTATACTGCCACATTGCCATTCCGTCTACGGAGGGGCTTGTGTTATACTGCGCGTACCATAATGCGTATTTATCTCTGAGGGAGGTATCGAGCAATGTGTTAAGATAATCCAGATTGCTGTAGTACATGGCAAAATATCCCAGTTCCTCCACCCTCTGGCAGAAGGCCCTTACAAGCTCTGTCGCAAGTTCCCTGGTCACCGTCACTCCTTTGGAGTTGGCATACCGCACGGAATCAGCTTCAAAATCCATACAGACCGGGTATGCAATTTCAAATTCTTCGATTGTCTCTATACAATATTCAGCTTCCTTTCTTGCCATTTGCGGCGTGTAGGCGTAAGAGAACCAATATATACCGGCCGGGATCCCCACCCGGCCGCACTCCTGTGCGTTCCTGCGAAACTGTACATCCACACTGCCGGCGCCATAACCCGCGCGGATCATGGCGAACTGTACATCCGCAGCCTTTACCGCGTCCCAGTTGATCCTGCCCTGAAATTCACTGACATCAATTCCCTGAATACTCATCCTCTCTTCTCCGGTAGTCTTTTTCATAATTATGATATGACGCCAGCATGAAAAGGTGAATTTGTTTCTTGTCCAAATTTAATGGTTCCTTAAGAAATTTTCTTTTTCTTTTATAGTTTTAACATACTTTAGACACAATTTCTGTCTATACTAAAACCAGATAGTTAAATAACATTTAACTATCTCCCCCCTCATAAAGTAAAGACACCAAAGAGAGGGATACTCTTTGGTGTTGCACTTTACTCTCATTCCTTTAGATAACTATAATAACGGTGAAGCCCGCAAGCCTTATGGTGAGCGGGTTTCGCTGTTTTTGCGTCCCGGAAATTAGATTACGGGTTACTTTTTATTTGACAAGCCTAACATATAATCGGAAGATACATGATAAAACTTACACAGCGCGATTAAATACTCAATAGGCATAGGACGTTTATACAATTCATACTGGGAATAAGTGGTTTGCGCTACCCCTAACATATCCGCTACTGTTTTCTGTGATAAATCATGATCTTGCCGTAAATCCCGCATCCTTTCATAATACTTCATATCAGATCACCTCAGAAATATCTTAATACAATATACAATATACTCGGTCGAAACTGCTTGCGTCTTGTCGCCAGATGTGCTATAGTTGAAACATGGAAAGGAACAACCGCCCACAAGGGG
>CANRMH010000064.1 GCA_947631695.1 uncultured Lachnospiraceae bacterium
TTCATAGTCCAGACCTTTCATGATCCCGCGGTCGAAGACGTCCTGGATCTCCGGTACCGGCCAGTTGTTAGCTCCGGTAGGATCCACGTCGGTAAACCACGTATTCACGTCCACCTCCGGTCCCGGCCCCGGTTCGGATCCCTTTTCGGTCAGGCCGTCAATCGCCGCCTGCAGATCCGCCAAAGCGTCGTCTACTTTACTCTGCTGATCCGTGTAAATATTCTCATCCTTTAAAATATCTTCCGCCTTGCTCATCGCATCCTTCAGAGCATTGGCCGTTTCTTCCGTATAAATGCCGTAATCGCGCTTCCGGCCGTTTTCTTCGTCCACCGCCTCGCGAAGCGCCTTTTTATCCGCCGGAACATTGAATACCGGAGCAACGCCCTCGTTGGTCGGCGTCACTGTCATATATCCGTCCTTGTCGAAGAAAATCTCGTCGATACAGGTCTCACGGTGTACTCCCAGACCATCGTTGCCGGTAAAGATATTGATCGGGGAATAGAACCTGTGATACGCAATAAAGTAACGGTCTTTTCCGTCCTTATCCTTCACATGTACCGTGGACTGATGCGCGGAACCGAGAATTCCTTTGCTTTCGTCCTTGCTGACCAGATTCCGTTTTACCAGACTCACGTTCACATTTCCGTCCGTCCCAAACAGGGTGTCCGTCACGCCGTAATTCACATGGTAGTTCGGGCTGTTCGCATCGTCGCAGCTCCATGTCCAGTGATATTTTCCATTCGCCTTTGTGATAACCACAGACTCGCGGAAATCTGTCAGGCCTCTGATCTGCTTCAGGGTACCCTCCTTAACGCTCACCATATCGTCGTTCAGCTCTGCAATCGCCGCGGAGCCATTTCCGAAGGTAATGTAGGAGGTGCCGTCGTCATCCGTAAAGATAGAGGGGTCAATGGCCTGTCCCATGCTGACTCCCGCGCTTCTGCACATTGCCACGGTCAGAAGCGCCTCTCCCTTATCCGTGTACGGTCCCGCCGGATCATCCGCAACCGCAACGCCGATCGCGGACTCGCCGCTGGTGAACTTGCCGCAGTAATAGAAGTAATATTTTCCATTCTTCTCTTCTATCGTCGGCGCCCATGCGCTTCCGACCGCCCAGGTGGACGCTGCGATCTGTACGCCGTTATCATTTTTCCCCGGATTATCGTTCGCCAGATCCATGATGATCCCCTCGTCCGTCCAGTTCACCATATCCTCGGAGGAGAATGCATGGAATACCGCACCGCTCCAGCCCGGATATCCGTCCGTAGTGGGGAAGATCCAGAATTTTCCATCCATATAATCGATATCCGGATCCGCATACTGTCCCGGAAGCACCGGGTTGTTGCTGATGATCGGAGTCTTTACCGTCCACTCCTGCGTCTCTTTGCCCGCCGTAACCTTCAGCACCGCGTCTTCAGACAGATCCGCCTCCGCGCCGTTCACAAACGGTTTTCCGTTGATAGTGATCTCTGAGGGTTCCTTCGTAAACGTGATCTTCAGCGGAACCTTCTTCAGACTTGTGCCGTTCTGGATGTAGGATGTGATCTCCTTCCTGTCCTGATCCACACTCGTGTAAACCGCTGAATGATAATCCGTTCCTCTGTAGTCCACCGCCGTCTGGTGATCCGGCGCCGTACCCACCAGCGCGTCCTTTACGCTGAATGGGATCTTCTCGAGAAATTCATCCGCCAACGCTTTTATCTCCGTCTCGTTCAGCGCGCGGTTCTCAATGCGGACATTGTCGATCCACCCCTTGAAATACTCTCCTTTGTCCCAGTTCGCCTTACCGATCTGGCAGATACTGGAATTCCCAAGTATGGATGTCAGGCGGTAGGTACTGGGAATTCTCGACTGTTCCTCGCCGTTTACGTACATCGCGGTGTCCGTCTTTCCCACTACCACATCTACATGTACCCAATCCTTTCCGGTCGCAGCCGACGGATCCTGGGCAGGCCTGCCGTTTCTGAAGCGTTCTGTTTTCGTGCTTCCTCCCGCTTCCATAATCCCAAGATAATTTTCAGACAGATAAACCGGCGCCAGAGCGTTCGGCGCTGCGTAGAAGATCCAGTTCTTCTCACTTTTATCCGCCATTTTCGCCTCATAGGAGATCGTCAGCTCGGTCGCCCCCGTCAGCAGGCTGGAGCCGTCCTTCGCCGTCACTGTCAGATAATCGCTGGTTCCGTTCAGGTAAATCGCCTTTCCATCCAGACTGTCCTCCAGTTTATACGTGCCCTGCGCTTTCGCGTTTTCACTGACAAACCCTGTATCGTCGTCGTCAAACGTAAATTCCGCAAGCACCTTTCTCTCCGGATCCGGTTCTTCGGATGCGTCGGCGTCTTTGAACGCTTTGAGGACCCTGTCTTCCTCCTCCTGCGACAAACGCATTACCGTACCGTGGCGGAACCTGCCGTCCACAAACTTCGCCTCGGAACTCTTCGTAAAAGTGCCGGAAGCAAGGTCATTTGTGAGAAACGCCATGTAACCCCCGTCGTCGCCCATCGCACACCAGCGCCCGTCCGGAAGCTGGTACACGGTAAGCCCTTCGCATCTGACAAATCCCTTTGCCGTACATTCGTTCCGTTTGATCAGCCTTCTCCAGTTTCCGTTAACACTGGTATCACGATTCTGCTGTACGTCAAATACATCGTCGATCGCAAGCGTATCGCTTACATCCATAACCGTGTTCCAGTCGGATGTGGAGAAACGATAGTATTTCCCCTCGTCCTTCACGATCGTCGTGTCGATGATATTGACCTCGCCGCCGGACGCCTCGTCCTCACTCAGCCACACCTGCGGCTCCGTGAAGGTCTCGAAATCCTCGGTTCTGCACACATAGACGCGCAGTGCGTTGTCGTCGGTTCCGACCTTCGTCTTATCCCGCGCAGCCCAGTAAACCACGTAGTTCTCTTCTGCTTCATCGTAGATCGCCTCCGGAGCCCACACGCAGCCTGCGTCCCCGAAGCCCGCGAATACCAGCTTCGGCTCGCTCCAGTTGACCAAGTCGTCCGACTCCCACACTACGATATTCTGGCTGGCATCCGTCTGGCTCCATCCGTGTCCGCCTGCTCCGCCGCCTTCCGCGTGCAGATCCGTTCCCAGGATCCAGTAGTGCTGCCCGTCCGCGGAGCGGATGATGTGCGGATCGCGCACGCCGAGATCGCTGCCCTCCGCGTCGTTAACCAGAATCGGCTGAGCATTCCCATCCGCATCCTTGTTCAGTTTTGTCCATGTCAGCCCGTCTTCGCTGTAACCGTAAAAGATCTTCTCATAACCTCCGGACGCCTCAAAAAACGTCCAGAGATATCCGGCCGTATAATCATCCGCTTTTGTTTCCGGTCTTGCCCCGTCCGCAGCAAGCGCCGCAGCGGGAAGCAGGGATGAGATCAGGCCGGCGCTTAAGAACAGCGCCAATAGCTTTTTCTTCATTCTGTTCTCCTCCTTAAAAATAGAATTATTTATATTATACCTGATTAGCACTCTGATTGCATCTGTTTTTTACAGGATTATCCGAACGGTAATCCTATGACGGATCGGAATCCTTACAAAATCTCCGGATCATGGCCGCCGCCTGCGCGCGGCTCGCGCTGCCCTGGGGCGCGAGCGTGTGATCCTTCTCATTTCCCGTGACAATCTCCATGCCTGCCGCCCAGGACATTGCTTTTCTCGCATAATCGGATACGCTTCCGCCATCCGGAAACCCGCCTAAATCTGCCGACGCCGACGTGTCCTCTCCCCTGTAGTCCGCGTACCGGTACAGCATCGTTGCCAGTTGTTCGCGGGTGATCGCGTCCGCCGGGCCGAACATTCCTTTTCTGGATCCGCTCTCGTATCCGGTGATGATCTCCACGCCCTCGCTGCTTGCCCACATCACCGCATCCCGGAAGAAGCACAGCGGATCCTTCTCCGCATCCGGCACATCCGGGAACTTCGGCGCATATTCCGCCTCCGGCTCCCCTTCCATCCGCCACAGAATCACCGCAAACTGCGCGCGGCTTACGTCCGCGGCCGGGCCAAAATGCGTGGCATTCAGACCCGTCATAATACCGTTGTCATAGACATACTGGGCGTCCTCCACGAACCACTCGCCCGCTTTGACGTCTCCGAAGATTGTTTCCACATGCTTCGTCCTCTGCCCTTCTCTCATCTTCTCCGTGAACAGTTGGATCGCGGTCTTCATCTCTTCCGCCCACGCATCCGCCAGGTTCTGATCGATCTGCGCATTGCCCGCCGCGGCCTTCGCCTGCTTCAGGATTGCTTCCAGTTCCTCCAGATCCTGCGCCGTCACCCAGACGTCGCCCGCGCCCACGTCCTTCCCGTTTGCGCTGATTCTGACGCTTTTCTTCAGCTTTTCCGCTTCCTGTATCTGCCGGTTCAGCTCCGCCGGATCCACCGGTCTCACCGCCGTCGTCATTTTCTCATAATAGGTTTTCAGCTGATCGCCCGTCCAGGCCGTGCCGTAGAAGGACATCTCGTCGATGAGCCCCTCAAATCCGGGATCCCAGGGATTTCCCCCGATGTAGAATGTCTGGTCGGACGAATTGAACGGATTGAGGATAGCGTCGGATCGCGCGGCCTCCCTGCCGTTCACATACAGGATCGTCGTCCCGCTGTCGTACACGTAGCTCAGAAGCGCCCACTCGCCCACGGCGAGCGCCTCGGGCGCGGACAGATCGCTCCATACATCGGTGAGATCGTCCCGCACACGGATCACCGGAGTGTGCGTCTCATTGCTGCACGGCATGATGGCAAGCCACCTTCCGCTTCCCCTCGAGTACAGTACCGTGGCGTGATCCCTCAGTGCGTCCGGCCGGATCCACGCCTGGATGGTAAACGTCTCGCTGTTGCCGACATGCAGGATATTGTCCTCCAGGCGGATCAGCGGCTCCAGGTTCGTCCCGATCGTGCGGTTGCGAAGCGCCTGACCCACAATCCCGTCCTCATAGACGTATTCCCCGGCGCCTGGCGTTGCTTTCCTCCTGTACGGCGAGGCGTCGCGGCACTCTCCGTTCATCTTGAAATCCGCCAGCAGGCTTCCCCTGTACACGGGACTCCCGACGATCTCCGGATCCGCCTTCTTTCCCCAGATTCCCAGGCCGCTGTACAGTTCCGTCAATCCCTGCCCCGGCGTGTCCGCCGCCTCCGAAAGTCCGGTAAAGACGAGCCCCGGTTTCCAGTTCTCCCAGTCCCAGGCCGCCGCAACGGTAACGGTGTAGACCGTCCCGCCAAGCGCGAGCTTCAGGGTATGCTCTCCGGTCTGAATCCAGCTTCCCTGATAGGCGCCCGTGATCGAGTGATCCTTCTTCAGCTCGATCAGCTGGCTCCCCCGCTTCACGGACGCGATCGGCTCCGTCGGCAAATCGTCCCGCAAAAGCGGGATCACCTGGTACACGCCCGGTATACAGCGCGTGGGAATTTTCTGCTCCTTCTCCCCCTCCGCATAGATCTCCGGGGATACAACCGGCCACCCGTCCTCCGTCCAGTAGATCTTGCGGATGTTCAGTTTCGCCCCGTGAATCGTCTCCAGCCTCGCATTGTGGGACAGGAAGTATTCGTCGGTGTTCGGATTGTAGAGAAATGCACTGTGTCCCGTACTGTACCAGCCGTTGTCCGGCTCGAAGTAGTAGGGAGAAGTGATCTTCGTCCCGATCTGTTTCACCTGCTCGTTCGAGTACCCCGTGTTGTCCATCGGGAGTCCGTTGTAGTCATAATACGGCCCCTCCACGTTCCGGGAGCGCCCGATCCTCACATTGTATGTATGGTCCAGGCTCCCATAGGACACATTCAAATAGTAGTAATCCGTGTTCGGATTGTAGAGGATCGTCGGCCCTTCCTCACTGTTCCCGTACGCGCTGCGGTAGGCGATCCGCTTCCCCGGAAGCTCCTCCGGATGCATCGCCATGCAGGTCGCCGGATCCAGCTCGAACAGGAAAATCCCGCCGAAATAGGAGCCGAACACCATCCACATCCGCCCGTCCTTGTCATAAAACACCGACGGATCGATCGCATTGTGAGGCTTGCCGTCGTCCAGCTCCGATACGACCGTGTTGCCCGCCTGCACGAAGCCTTCCTTCGGAGAGTTGGAAAGCCACAGCCGAATCCACGACTCCCTTGTCCCGAATGTGGAGAGGGAATCCCACAGCGCATAGGTATAGGTCTCTCCCTCATACTCCACCGGCTCCCTCAGCCGGATGATGCAGGGCGCCCACGCATTTCCGCCCCGGTCCGTCTCCTCCTTCGTCCAGTTCACCAGATTTTTACTGGAATAGATGGATGGCGAATTCGTGTAATAGTAATACCAGGTCTTGTCCGCCGGATCGTAATAAAACTCCGTATCGTGGATCTCCCCGGTACTCTGCTTGTAATCCCCGTAATCCTTAAATCCACGGGGAGCCTTCGGATATACCGGATCCGCCCCCTTCACTTCCACGTGTTCCCCAAGATCCAATGCCGCTGCCCGGCCTGCCTGATCCGTCTGCGCAGCCTGGGACACCTGTTCCGCCCGGGGCATCCGCCCGGTTTGATCCGCGGCAAGCGCGCGCACTGGCATCAGGCTCGCCAGCATCGCCGCCGTTAAAATAAAAATTCCTGTCCTCTTCATGGTTCCTCCTTTCTCCATCTGCGGTTTCCTGTGATCCACTCTTCTTTGATTATATCGACGCCGAAAATCACTGTCAACGACCCGCCGAAAAATGCGCTCCGATAATGACAAGACCGGTTCGCCGATATATAATAAGTCCATACAAAGAGGGGGAATTTTCACATGAACAACGCAAAGGCATCTGGAAAAACTGATTCAGAATGAAATCGAGAAAATGAAAGAAGAATATGGGACGATCGTGAACTGGAGCGCACGCCAGGTATCTTCCGCGATATGGCGCTCAGAGTTCTAAAGTAACCTCACAGGCCGCTCTGCCTGAATTAATTCGATAACCTACAGCGATGATAGCAGACAGCGAGTAGAACTTATATTGATAGGTTTTTCCGTTATCCGCAACTTGTGCAAAATTTGCACAAGTTGCACTCTCATCTAGTTCGCCGCTCTCATAGAGATTTTTCAGGTGTTTTGTAACAACGCTTCTGTCAACATTAAAAAGCTGGCCAATCGCCTTTTGCGTCAGCCATACGTCATGATCTTGCACGCGAACCTCTATGCCCTCCTCATGGGCGTCCTTTGTAAACACAAGGAAATCAACCGTGCTGTTTCGAATTTGCAGCTTATTTCTATTTACCTCGGATTTCTTATTCTCAGCCACCCTATATCTCCGTCCTTCATTGTTATCATCTTCGTCTCACGGCATTTCCCCCGCCACGATCACATTTTCACAGTCCTCATATCCCGTAACCGGACGGTTCGTGAGGAAGGTCGTCCCCCGGAAGGATGAGAATGTAATGGAACTGATATTGTCAAACTTAGAGCTGTCGCAGAGTACATAGCTCTTTCTGCACTGAGCCATGGCGGCTCGCTTCACCATCGCCTCGTTGGCGTCCGGCGTCGTGCAGCCCGCTTTCTTCGTCACGCCGTTTGTGCCGAAGAAACCTTTTGTGAAATGAAACGTCTGTATCATCTGCATCGCCTGGCTTCCCACCACCGCCTCCGTGGAGGCCTTCAGTTCCCCGCCGACCAGCAGGACTTTCATCCCGCGGGCCGCCAGGCTCTGCGCGTGAGCCACCGCATTTGTCACAAAGGTGACCTGCGTCTCCTCAATATAATTCAGCATATGAGCCGTCGTCGTCCCCGCATCCAGGTAAATAAAATCCTCCGGCTCAATAAGAGCAGCGGCATATCTCGCGATCCTGCGCTTCTCCTCCCGGTTCAGCTCGCTCTTCTGGGCAACCGTGTACTCGTGGGTCGTCACCCTGCGGTCAACCGCCACGGCTCCGCCAAACACCTTGACGAGCTTTCCCTCCCGGTCCAGCGCGGTGATGTCCCTTCGAACCGTCGACTCCGACGTCCCCAGGAGATCCCTGATCTCCGTCACCATCACGCTTCCCCGCTCTTCCAGAAGTTTTAAGATCCATTCCTGCCGCTGCTTCGTTAACATTTTTTATTTCCCCGCCTTGTACTCTCCCACGTTGGTCTCCAGCACGATCTTTCGCAGCGGGAGGATGCTGCCCGGCGACACGGACAATTCATCCACGCCCATCGCCAGAAACTCCCTGGTCAGAGACTGGTCGGCTCCCAGTTCGCCGCAGATGCCGGCCCAGATCCCCGCCTTATGCGCATTCTCCACTACCGTGGAAATCATCCGGAGAATCGCCGGGTGGTGCGCGTCGTAGAACTCATCCAGCTTCGTGTTCTGCCGGTCGATCGCCAGAGTGTACTGGGTCAGATCGTTGGTTCCGATGCTGAAGAAATCCACTTCTTTCGCCAGTTCATCGCTGATGATTGCCGCCGCGGGCGTCTCGATCATGATGCCCTGCTCCGGCTCCCCGTAGCGGAATCCCTGCGCGTCCAGTTCCGACTTGACCGTCTGAACGATCTCCTGAATCCTCCGGATTTCCTTTATGCTAGTGATCATGGGATACATGATCGC
The DNA here is from genome assembly GCA_947631695.1 of uncultured Lachnospiraceae bacterium. Taxonomy (GTDB): domain Bacteria; phylum Bacillota; class Clostridia; order Lachnospirales; family Lachnospiraceae; genus Claveliimonas. The sequence continues at coordinate 8,535 of CANRMH010000064.1, forward strand.
TATTTTCCCAAAAGCGCTGGCCCTGAACAACGCCCGGAGCTGCGTCTTAAAGATCTCCGGCCTGGTCAGGCAGATTCGGATCGCGCGGCAGCCCAGCGCCGGGTTCTCCTCGTGTTCCATATGAAAATAATCGCACTGCTTATCCGCTCCGATGTCCAGCGTGCGGATGATCACCCGCTTGCCCGCCATCGTCTCCGCCGCCTGCTTGTAGATGCGGAACTGTTCTTCCTCCGTCGGATAGCGGTCACTTTCCAGATAGATAAATTCGCTCCGGAACAGGCCAATCCCGCCCGCATCGTTCTGAATCACAGAAGCCAGGTCTTTTATGTTGCCAATATTAGCATACAACATCACCTTTTGACCGTCAAGCGTAACATTCTCCCTGCCTTTGAGAGTCTGGAGCAGTTCCTTCTTCTCCTGTTCTTCCTGCCGCCGCTTTTGCATCCGCGCAAGCGTCTCCTCATCCGGATCCACGTAGAATACGCCCTCCGTGCCGTCCACGATCCCCAGCTTTCCGTCCGTCTCCTCGTCCAGCGAAACCGGCGCGGCAACCAGCGCCGGGATCGCCATCGTTCTCGCCAGGATCGCCGTGTGGGAATTCAGGGAACCCCGTACCGTGACAAAGGACAGCACCAGATCCTTGTCGAGCTGCACCGTCTCGGACGGCGCGAGGTCGTCGGCCACGATGATCGCCGGTTCCCCGTCGTCCACAGACGCCCCGCTCTCGCCGCTCAGCACGGTGATCAGGCGCTCGGAGATGTCCCTGACGTCCGCCGCCCGCTCCCTCATATAATCGTCGTCCATCGCCGCGAACATCTGTGCGAAATTTTCCCCGGTCACCGCCACCGCATACTCCGCGTTGACTTCCTGGGAATGAATGAGATTCCGGATGGATTCGTTATAATCGTCGTCGTCCAGCATCATCTGATGTACTTCAAAGATCGCGGCGTGCGCTTCCCCGACCTCCTTCAGCGCCTTGTCATACAGCTCCTGAAGCTGCCGTACCGCCTCGGCCTTGGCCTCCTTCAGGCGCTCCGTCTCGGCGTCCGGGTCGGTGATCCGGACGCGCTTCACCTGCTGTTCGCCCTTTTTATATACGCGGATT
>CANRMH010000065.1 GCA_947631695.1 uncultured Lachnospiraceae bacterium
CATCGGCTGCGTGATCGTGTACGAGGGAAAAATTATCGGCCGGGGATATAATCGGAGGAACACGGATAAAAACGTACTCGCCCACGCGGAGATCGCCGCCCTTAGAAAAGCGAGCAAAAAGATGGGGGACTGGCGGATGGAGGGGTGTACCCTGTATGTGACCCTGGAGCCATGCCAGATGTGCGCCGGCGCGATCGTGCAGTCCCGGATGAGCAGAGTGGTTGTGGGATGCATGAATCCCAAAGCCGGCTGCGCGGGGTCGGTGCTGAATCTTCTTCAGATGGATCAATTTAACCATCAGGCCGATCTGGTTACGGGAGTTTTGGAGGAAGAATGCAGCGAGCTGATGAAGAGATTTTTCAGGGAACTGAGAGAAAAGAAAAAAGCGGGACTGCCGTCCGCAGATCCCGCATAGAGTTCTCTTTCGTGCGTTGTGCTTCGAACTGGGCCAACAAACGTTACCCCGGCAGTTAACTCAGCCCAGGCGCCCTTACGGCACCCGGAAGGTTCCACTTAGTGCTGCTTCGTTCCCGACCTGACACGGTTCATGGATTTCCGTCGCGTAAGACCCGAACATCAACGCCACTTGCCGGGGGCAGCTTCGCCAGCTTTCGCCCTCTGCACAACATCACCCCTGCTATAGCGGATTGCAGGTACAAGGTACCGCTAACACCCCGGCTGCACGGTTTCATATTATAACGTGTTTTTGATAAAATGTCAATGGAGGCGCCATGAAGATATTATTAACTGCCGTCAACGCAAAGTACATTCATTCCAACCTGGCTGTTTACAGCCTGCGGGCGTACGCCCGGAAATACCTGGATGAGCATGCGCCCGGGGAGGACGGGGAAAAACCGGCGATCGACATTGCGGAGTATACGATCAATCAGAGATGCGACGATATATTGAGGGATATCTATAAAAGAAAACCGGACGTGCTGTGCTTTTCCTGCTATATCTGGAATATCGCGCACGTGAGGGAAATCACGCGGGAGATCGGGAAGGTTCTCGGGAAGACCGCCGTCTGGCTGGGAGGCCCGGAGGTGTCCTACGACGCGGTAAATATGCTAAGGAGTATACCGGAAGCGGCCGGCGTGATCAAAGGAGAAGGGGAGGAGACCTTCGCGCGCCTGGCGGCGGGGGAGGATAAGAATGAGATGGAGGGGATCACGTTCCGGAGGGAGTCGGGGGAGATCGTGGACAATCCCTGGCGGCCGGCGATGGATCTGAACGACATCCCGTTTGTTTATTGCCGGGAACCGGGCGGATTTGAAAATAAGATTATTTACTATGAGAGCAGCCGGGGCTGCCCGTTCTCCTGCAGCTACTGCCTCTCGTCCATTGATAAGCAGCTTCGGTTCAGGGACGTCGAGACGGTGAAACAGGAACTCCAGTTCTTCATCGACCATGAAGTTCCGCAGGTGAAATTTGTTGACCGGACGTTCAACTGCAATCACAGGCATGCTCTGGAGATCTGGCGCTATGTGGTGGAACACGACAGAGGGATCACGAATTTTCATTTTGAGATCTCCGCCGATCTGTTAAACGAGGAGGAGATGGAACTTCTGCAGTCCATGCGTCCGGGCCTGGTCCAGCTGGAAATCGGCGTGCAGACCACCAATCCCCGGACGATTCGGGAGATACGCAGGACCATGCAGTTTTCCGCGGTGAGCGAGAAGGTGAGGCGGATCCGGAAAAACGGAAACATCCATCAGCACCTCGATCTGATCGCGGGCCTGCCTTACGAGGATCTGAGGCGGTTTGCGGTTTCGTTTGACGAGGTGTACGCCCTGAAGCCCCAGCAGCTGCAGCTGGGTTTTCTCAAGGTGCTGAAAGGCTCTTATATGGAGACCCGGAGCAGGGAGTACGGGCTGCTCTATAAGAGCGCTCCCCCGTACGAGGTGCTGAGTACCAGATGGATGTCCTATGACGATATACTGTATCTGAAGGGAATCGAGGAAATGGTTGAGACGTATTACAACAGCGCTCAGTTTGTCCGCACCATGTCGGAGCTGGAGAAATGTTTTACGTCGCCGTTTGAAATGTACGGGAAACTCAGCCGGTATTATTTTGAAAGGCGAAGCACGGATCCGGGAAGCCATTCCAGGGCGGACAGATATGAGATCCTGCTGGGCTTCGCCGCGGAGGCGGAACCGGACCGCAGGGAACAGTACCGCGAACTGCTCACGTACGACTATTATCTTCGGGAAAATGCAAAAAGTCGTCCGAAATTTGCAGGCGAATACAGAATGGACAGGGAGGAACTTCGTAGCTTCTATTGCCGGGAGGCGGAAGAACACAGATACCTGAAAGGTTACGAGGGACGCGGCGCAAATCAGTTGCGAAAAATGACGCATCTCGAGTATTTTTCGGTTTTTGACAGGTACATTTTATTTGATTACAGCAACCGCGATCCTCTGACGAAAGAGGCGGAAACGTTTGAGATAGAGAGGCGGGAACTGCTTATTGCAAAAACGCCGCAAAGAGTATAAAATGGAAAAAAACAGTGTATGAGGTGGAGTATGGCACATGCAAAACAGCGCAGAGGGAAAAGACGGCGCGTCGGCCGGACGAAAAAAAACCGAATAAAGATCTTGCTGGTTTTTGCGGCGGTGTGCGCGACGGCCGTTTTTGCGGGGTACTATGCGCTGATGCGAAGTTATGTGGGCAAAACGGAAAACGACAGGATCTGTGAAGGGATCCATATCGGAGTGACGGATGTGTCGGGAATGACCGCCGACCAGGCGAAAGGAGCTTTGCAGCGGCAGCTGGATGCGGACGGAGCCGACGTTGTGACAATGTCGGTGGAGGCGAAATCCGCGACTGCATCTCTCAGGGACTTCGGATTATCCAGGAAAAATACGGAGGATCTCATTCAGGAGGCTATGGCATACGGAAAGAAAGGCGGCACATGGAAGCGTTACCGTCAGATAAAGGAACTGGAAAACGCGCCGCTTGTCCTGAAAGAAGAATTTCAGCTGAATACCGCGGCGGGCATGAACGTTTTGGATGAGAAGGCAGCCCCTCTTGCGGCGAGCGCAGTGGATGCCGTCATAACGAAGACGGCAGCGGGATTTGAACTGACGCCGGAGAAGGACGGCGTGGGAGTGGATGTGGAAAACACTCTGAAAAAGCTTACAGAATATCTGAATAAAGAATGGAAACATGAAAATTTTTCGATCACTGTGGAGGTAAAGCCGGAAAAAGCGAAGGTGACGCGGGCGGATCTGGAAGAGATCCAGGATGAACTTGGCACGTTTTCCACGAATGCGGGCGGCGGGGAGCGATGGCAGAACCTAAAGAACGGCGTGGAAAAGATCAACGGCACCGTCCTGATGCCGGGGGAAGAACTGTCGGTTTATGACGCTACGGGACCGTACGACGCGGAAAACGGATATGTGGAGGCGGGATCCTACGAAAACGGGAAGGTCGTCCCGGCATACGGCGGAGGGATCTGCCAGGTATCCACGACTCTGTACAATGCGGTGCTTTACGCGGAGCTGGACATTGTGGAGCGCTATCCGCATTCCATGACGGTGGCTTATGTGGAACCGTCCAGGGACGCGGCTATTGCAGGCGACTATCTGGATTTCAGATTTCGGAACAATCAGGAAGCCCCGGTTTATATTTTTGGAGAGATCGATGCAAATAACATGCTGAGGTTTACCATCTACGGCAAAGAGACCCGGCCTGCCGGGCGGACGGTCGATTTTGTGAGCGAGACGGTAAGCTCGCAGGATTACGGAGTTACATATAAGGAAAATCCGGATGCGGATCTGGGAACGATGCAGTATACGGGGAGTCCGCATGTGGGAAAGGAAGCAAGGCTCTGGAAGGTGATCTATGAGAACGGCGTCGAGGTAAGCCGGGAGATTTTTAACAACAGCTCTTACGCGAAGGCGGATCAGATTGTGGAGATTGGAACGGCGTCCTTCAATGCGGAGGCGTCGGCGCTGGTGAGAAACGCGATTGCGTCCCAGAACGCTTCCGCTATTCAGGACGCCGTGAATCAGGCATATGCGCTCATCAGCGGCTCTTATTCGCAGGGCGTTGCGGAGCAGGATCCGGCGCAGGCGGAAGAGGAACAGTCGCAGGCGCAGCAGTAGAGAAAGGAATTGGCGGGATGGCGGACAGATGGTAAAGGAAGGAATGACGGCGTCAGGAAAATTTATATGGGATACCTGTATGCTTTATGGAAATCATAAGGATCTGGGCGCTTATGCGATGGCCCGCGCCGCGAATAATCTGGCGGCGAAAGGCGCGGCGTCTTTCAAGATGGATATCCGCTTCCTGGTTCCGGTGCAGACGGAACAGTCCGGGATGGAGGAAATGGAGCGAAGCGTCCGCAGGGCGGCCGAAGAACTGCCCCTGGAAGAGTGGGACGTGAGGATGGAGCCGGCTTTCGCCTCCGCGATTCCGACCGTCGCGGTAATGGCGGCCGGCGCGGTGAATCCGGATGGATCCGGCCTGCGGGACGAAAACGGGCCGAAGGCCGGCTGGGATCTGGTCCTGACCGGGTGGGCCGGCCTAAGCGGGACGTGCAGGATCCTCGGAGAGAAAGAGGAAGAGCTTGCCTTGCGTTTTTCGCAGGCGTTTTTAAGACAGATCGGATCATACGGCGCCTGTATCTTTGCGCTGAAGGAGATCGAGGCCGCGAGAAACGAAGGCGTATCCGTTATCCGCCAGGTGCCGGAGGGAGGAATCCTTGAGGCGCTTTGGGATATGGCGAAGGAAACGGGCCTGGGGATTTCTGCGGATATGAAGAAGATTTCCGTGAAACAGGAGACGATTGAGATCTGCGAGTATTTTCGGCTGAATCCGTATCAGCTGAGTTCCACCGGCGCTTTGCTGATGGCAGGGGAACGGGGAGAAGAGCTTGCGGACGCGCTCAGAGAAAAGGGGATACACGCCGCCGTGATCGGCCGGCTTACGGACGGCAACGACAAGATCGTCCGCAACGGCGCAGAGATACGCTATATTGACCGGCCTGTTCCGGACGAGATCCGGAAGATATTGAAACCGGTATGACCGAAGGCTTAGAATAAAAGAACTGCTAAACGCGGGAGAGTCGCGAAGGTGTCTCTCCATTTTTCATGAATTATAAGGAGGAAAAGATGAGAAAGCAAATTTTAAATTATCTGGAAAAAAACAGCCGTATCGATCTCGCGGAGCTTGCCGTTTTACTGGATACGGACGAGGTGACGATCGCCAATGAGGTGGCGGCAATGGAGAGGGAAAAGATTATCTGCGGCTACCATACGCTGATCGACTGGGAAAAGGCCGGGGTGGAGCTGGTAAACGCTCTGATCGAGGTCAGGGTGACGCCCCAGAGGAACCGCGGATTTGACAGGATTGCAGAGCGGATCTACAATTATCCGGAAGTGACGGCCGTGTACCTGATTTCCGGCGGCTATGACCTGTTGGTGACCCTGGAGGGGAAAACGCTGCAGGAAGTGGCCGGATTTGTATCCGACAAGCTGTCTACGCTTGAGGATGTGCTGAGTACGGCGACTTATTTTATCCTGAAAAAATATAAGGATCACGGGACGATCCTGACCAGGAAGACCAAGTCGGAAAGGATGTTGGTGACGCCGTAATGAGGAATCCATTGTCAAAAAAAATAACAGATATCGAACCGTCCGGCATCCGCAAATTTTTTGATATTGTAAGCGAGATGAAAGACGCGATCTCCCTTGGAGTGGGGGAACCGGATTTTGATACTCCGTGGAGGATCCGGGAGGAGGGGATTTACTCGCTGGAGCAGGGGCGGACATTCTATACATCCAATGCCGGGCTGAGAGAATTAAAAGAAGAGATCTGCAAGTATCAGAAGCGGAAGATTCAGGTGGATTACGTTCCGGAGCGGGAGGTGATCGTGACGGTCGGCGGGAGCGAGGCGATCGACATCGCGTTCAGGACGATGCTCGATGCCGGGGACGAGGTCCTGATCCCCCAGCCCAGCTATGTTTCCTATCTGCCATGCGCGGTAATGGCGGACGGCGTGCCGGTGGTCATTCCGCTGCAGCAGAAGAACGAGTTTAAACTGACGGCTGAGGAACTGGAAGCGGCGATTACGCCGAGAACCAAGATTCTTGTGCTGCCGTTCCCCAATAACCCTACGGGATCCATCATGACGAGGGAGGAACTGGAGCCGATTGCGGAGATCGTGAAGAAATACGATCTGTACGTGTTGTCGGACGAGATCTACTCTGAACTTACGTACGGGCGGCAGCATGCGTCCATCGCCTCCTTCCCGGGAATGAAGGAGAGGACGCTGGTCATCAACGGGTTTTCCAAGGGCTTTGCCATGACGGGGTGGCGCCTCGGATATGTGTGCGGACCGGCGGGAATCCTCTCTCAGATGCTGAAGCTTCACCAGTATGCGATTATGTGCGCGCCGACCAACAGCCAGTATGCGGCTGTCGAGGGACTCCGCCACTGTGAAGGGGACGTGCGGATGATGCGCGAAGCGTACAATCAGAGAAGGAGATATCTGATGCACGAGCTGAGGCGGATGCGGATGGAGTGTTTCGAGCCTTACGGGGCATTCTATATTTTTCCATGTATCAAAGAGTTCGGGATGTCCTCGGAAGAATTTGCGGAGCGGTTTCTCGCGGAGGAAAAAGTGGCGGTCGTACCGGGAACGGCGTTCGGGGAGAGCGGAGAAGGCCACATCCGGATCTCCTACGCATATTCGCTGGATGACCTGAAAGTGGCGGTCGGAAGGTTGGGAAGATTTGTTGACCGCCTGAGAAGCGAGCGGTAGGGAAGGAAAAAAGAGATGCTGAATATTGTGCTGCTTGAGCCGGAGATTCCGGCAAATACCGGCAATATCGGCCGGACATGCGCCGCGGCGGATGCGAGGCTTCATCTGATCGAACCGCTGGGTTTCCGCCTGGATGAGAAGAATCTGAAGCGCGCGGGGATGGATTACTGGAACGATCTGGATGTGACGACCTATATGGATTTTGAGGATTTTATGGAGAGAAATCCAAAGGCGAAGATTTATATGGCGACGACTAAGGCGCCAAACCTCTATACGGATGTGCGCTACGAACCGGACTGCTTCCTGATGTTCGGGAAGGAGAGCGGGGGAATACCGGAGGAAATTTTGGTAAAACATAAGGAAGAGAGTATCCGGATTCCAATGGCGCGAAAGAAGCGCTCCCTGAATCTTGCCAATTCCGTCGCGATCGTCCTGTATGAGGCGCTGCGCCAGAATGGTTTTCCGGGAATGGAGAGGTCGGGGCGTCTGCACCGGTTGGAGTGGGAGTAGGAATTATCCAAAATGGACAAAAAATTAACGATATTTTTCCCGGAAATTCAGCATTTTGCTAGACTTTTCCAGAAAATCATAGTAAAATGCTAACTACAGGAGAGGTGGTGAACGGATGGTAGAAGAGACGATCAAAACAATAAAGGAAACGGAAAAACAGGCGGATCTCTGCATAAAGGAAGCAGAGAAAAAATGCGCCGAAATTTTGGAGCAGGCGTCAAAAGAGGCCGGAAAAGTGAAAGAAGACACTCTGAAGGAAGCGAGCGGCAGAGCGGACGAGGCGATGCGGGCGGCAGAGGCAGAGGGAGAAAAGGAAACGGCAAGAGTGCTGAGCGAGACGGAAGCGCAGATTGAAAAGCTTCGCGCGGCCGCCAGACAGAAAAGTGAGATTGCCGTGGAAGCCGTGCTGAACGCTTTGGTTTAAGCTGAAAAAAGAAAATAATTGGGAAAGGAGGGATTGCAATATGGCAGTATTGCAGATGCAGCGGGTGAGTATCTGCGCACTGAAAAGAGACCGGAAAGCGATTCTGGAAAAGCTGCAGTCCATCGGGCTGATGGAAGCGAATCAGATCGTGGAAGACGAGACTTTTGAGAAGATGGATACGAAGAATGCCAGACAGAGCTTTGAGAAGAGAGCGCAGCTGGCGGATCAGGCGCTCCTGGTGCTGGATGAGTACCTGCCGGAGAAAAAGTCTCTGCTTGCGGGACTGCAGGGGAAGCAGCTCCTGGAAGGCAGCAGATTCCGGAAGGTCATCGACGACAGAAGCGCTGTGACCGCACAGGCAAACCAGCTGCTGGCATTGAATAAAGAGATAGTGGAATGCCGGGCAAACATCCTGAAGACCGAGAATCAGATCGAAAGTCTGACGCCATGGAATTTGCTGGATGTGCCGATGAATCTGAAGGGTACAAAGACCACGTCCATGCTTTTGGGCATGATGCCTCCGGAGTTTGAACTCCAGGACGTCTACGACGCGGTTGCAAAGCATGCTCCGGAGACAGAGGCGATAGACATCCACATGATCAGCAGGGATAAGGATGCGTCGTATCTGGCTGTCATTTGCCTGAAATCCCAGGAAGCTGCGGTTGAGGCGGCGCTGAGGGCGGAGGGATTCGCAAGACCGTCCCAGCTGGCGGACAGGACGCCGGAGGAAGTCATGTCGCAGCTGCGGTCTCAGATCGAAAGCCTGGAAAAACAGATCGAAGATCTGGAGAAACAGATAAGGGAATTGTCGGGAAGCAGGGAAGATCTCAGAATTCTTTCGGACTATTACCGGGTCCGTGCAGAAAAATATGAGGTGCTTGGCACATTGCCGCAGTCGCAGAATACATTTGTGATCAGCGGGTATGTCGCGAAGAGATCGGTATCCGTGATACAGAAAAAAATCGGGGAAAAATACGACTGCGTAGTTGACGTAGAGGATGTAAGGGAGGACGAGGAAGCGCCGGTCCTGTTGAAGAACAACGGGTTTTCCTCCAGCGTGGAGGGAGTGCTCGCAGCTTTCGGACTTCCGGGAAAAGGGGATATGGATCCCACGTTTTTTACATCTATTTTTTACGTATTCCTGTTCGGACTGATGCTGTCCGACGCGGCGTACGGCCTGATCGTAGCGCTGGTGTGCGGAACCGTGCTGCTCAAGTGTCCGAGGATGGGCGCGAATATGAAGAAATCCATTCAGCTCTTTTTCTGGTGCGGGATTTCCACTCTTGTTTGGGGAATTCTGTTCGGCGGATACTTTGGGGACCTGGTGGATGTGGTATCCGAAACCTTCTTTGGAAAGAAGGTGACGATCCCGGCGGTATGGTTTGTTCCGCTGAACGAGCCGATGCGGATGCTGCTTTACTCCATGCTGTTTGGAGTCATTCATCTGTTTACGGGTCTTGCGCTGAAAGGGTATATCTGTTTGAGGGATAAAAAATATGTGGATTTTGTGTGCGACTGCGTACTGTGGTTCCTGCTCCTTGCAGGTCTGATCGGCGTACTTCTTCCGACGGATCTGTTTGCGGGAATTGCGGGACAGAAGATCGTCTTCCCGGCGGTTGTCAGCGCGGGCGCGAAGTGGTGCGCGATCATCGGCGCCGTGGGGATTCTCCTGATGTCCGGGAGATCCAGCAAGAACGTGGGCGTGCGCATCGCCCTGGGCGCTTACGACCTGTACAATATTACAGGG
>CANRMH010000066.1 GCA_947631695.1 uncultured Lachnospiraceae bacterium
TTGGTACGCGGAGAGATCATGAGATGGAAAGAACAGGAATTCTGCGTCGCTGCCAGACTGTCCGGCACAGGAAAATTCCGTATTCTCTGGAAACATCTGATGCCCAACGCGGCGGGGACGGCGGCGGTTAACGTTATGTTTCTTGTGCCGAAAGCAATTTTTGCGGAGACTTTTCTGAGCTTTGTCGGAGTGGGGATAGCGGCCCCCGCGGTCAGCCTGGGGACAATGATCCAGGAGGCGAAAAGCCAGATGCAGGTCTATCCGTATCAGATGATCTGCCCGATGGCCGCGCTGTGCTCCCTGATCTTTGCGGTCAGTCTTTTGGGGAGCGGGATCGGAGAGAAACTGGAGGGAAGAAAACATGTGTCTGCTGGAAGTGAATGATCTGCATGTGACATACCGGGGATCCGAAGGAAATGCAGAGGCTGTGAGAGGAATGTCCTATACGATAGAACCCGGAGAAATCGTGGGGCTTGCCGGGGAAAGCGGCTGCGGGAAAACGACCGCCATGATGGCACTTATGGGGATGCTTCCGGACTCGGCGAGCGTTTCCGCCCGCGCGATCCGGCTGAACGGCTGCGATCTGACCCCTCCGGGAGAAGGAAAAAGGGAAAGACGCCTGTATGAGAAAAAAATGGAGACTGTCCGGGGCGGGAGGATCGCCATGGTATTTCAGGATCCCATGGCTTTCCCGGACGATTCCATGAGGGTCGGCGCGCAGATCACAGAGACGCTATGCGCGCATACCGGCTGTACTCGGAAAGAGGCGAGGGAGGAGGCGGAAAGGCTGCTGGATCTGGTGGGGATCCGCCATCCTCAAAAGTGTATGAGGAGTTATCCGTTTGAACTGTCAGGGGGGATTTGCCAGAGAGTCGTGATTGCGGCCGCCCTGGCGTGCCGGCCCGAATTGCTGATCGCGGACGAGCCTACAACCGCTCTGGATCCTCCCGTAAAGCGTCAGATCCTGGAGGTGCTGCGCCGGGCGGCAGAGGAAAGGAACACTGCGGTGATGCTGGTCAGCCATGATCCGGGAGTCCTTGCCTGCATTTGCCAAAGGATACTGGTGATGAGGGAAGGAAGGATCGTGGAAGAGGGAAAAACGGAGGATATTTTTTTTGAACCCGAACACCCTTACACGAAAAATCTGCTGGAGCAGGCTTCGAGACTATCGCGTCCGGCGCATGTCCGGGAAGGAAAAGGGACGCTGCTTCGACTGGAAAATGTCGGCATGTCCTACGGAGCAGGAGCGGGCGTCAAAGATCCGCAGGACGCAGTGGAAGAGGTTTCCTTTGAGATTCAGAGGGGGGAGACGTTTGGCCTTGCCGGGGAAAGCGGCTGCGGAAAGACGACGCTCACCAGACTGATCACCGGAATTTTGAAACCCGCAAAGGGAAGGATCACTTATCGGGATCAGCAGGTTGAAGTCCTGTCCGGGTGGAACAGAAGACGGCGGACAGAAATTCAGATGGTTTTTCAGAATGCGGGAGCTTCGCTTAACCCGTCCATGAAAGCCGGAAAAATGCTGGAGGAGGTTCTGCGGGCATGCGGGAAATACAGCGGCGGGGATCGGAGAGAAAAGGTTCGGGAGATATTGGAAATGGCGGGACTTCAGCCCGGGGACGCTGAGAAATATCCTCATGAATTTTCAGGAGGACAGAGACAGCGGCTTGGCATTGCAAGGGCGCTCGCCCCGGAACCGGAGCTTGTGATACTGGATGAGGCGACGGCGTCCCTGGATCTTCCGATGCAGATCCGGATTCTGGATATGCTGAAGCGGATTCAGGAAGAACGGGAAATTTCGTACCTGCTGATTTCTCACGATCTGAATGTGATCCGTTATCTCAGCCGCCATATGGCTGTGATGTACCGGGGGAGGCTGGTAGAGACGGGAAACACGGAGGAGATTTGCAGGGAACCCTGGCATCCATACACGAAAGCGCTGCTGTCGTCCATGTTGACGGTGCGTCCGCCGCATGTGAGGAGACAGAGGCTTGCGTTCTGGAATGAGGAAGAGAGAAAATTATATCCGGAGGGCTGCCCCTATGCGGACCGGTGCGGGTACGCTATGGAGTGCTGCCGCTTTGAGAAACCGGAAATGTATTGTTTCGGAACGCGGAAGATAGCCTGCTTTCTGTATTCGAAGCGGCATTTTGCGCAGAGGAGTCCGGATTATGAGATGACGGTACAGATCTGATGCGCTGTTTTGTGATCAGGTCGGAAAGAGTGAACGCACATGAGGAAAAAATATAAAAAGTACATAAAAAAAACGGGGATGGTTCTGCTTCTTTTTTCTCTGCTGTTTCAGGGGTGCGGAAGGGCGGAAAAAAGAGGCGGGAGAGACATCGTTGTGGCGGTGGGGAGCGAGACGGGTTCCCTCGATCCGGCGGGGATGATCGCCCTGACGTATCTGTCCTATTCCGCGTCCGCGCTGGACGAACTGCTGACGTTTGACGAGGATGGAAAGATCGAGTACCGCGCGGCCGAGTCCTATGAGGTAAATGAGGATTCTACCGTCTGGACGTTTCATCTGCGGAAAGACGCCGTATGGTCGGACGGGACGCCGGTTCTGGCTGAGGATTTTCTGAATACGATCGCGCGCGCGCTGGATCCGGCGAGCGGGAGCGGGTATGCAAACTATCTGTTCTGTATCGAGAATGCCGAGGCGGTGTATAACGGCGAAAAGGCTATGGATCAGCTCGGGGTGGAGATCCCGGATGATTTTACGCTGGTATTTCATCTGCAGCGTCCCTGCGTGTATTTTCTGGATCTTCTGAGGCTGCCTGTGTACACGCCTTCCTGCAGTAAATATGCGGACTCTGCGAGGAGCGGATGGGACAAAGATCCTGAGACCAGCGTATCCAACGGCCCGTTTTATCTGGCGGAATATGTGCCGGAGCAGTATTTTGTGCTGAAGAAGAACGAGAGGTACTGGAACAGGGACGCCGTACATCTGGATTCTATTACATATCGTTTTTTCAGCGACCGGCAGTCCATGGCCGGAGCCTACGAGACGGGGGAGGTGGATGTGGCAGCATCGCTTCCCGCCTTCGTGATGGATCTGTACGAGGGGAAGGACGACCTGGTAATCACGGAAGCCATATCGACCCGCTATATTTATCCGAATCTGGACGTAAAGCCTCTGGATGACGTCAGGGTGCGGGAGGCGCTGTGTCTTGCCGTGGACCGGGAAGAACTCTGCCGTATTGTGGGGAAGGATACCGAACCGGCTTATAATCTGATCGCAAAATATATGAGGGACAGGGAGACGGGGGAGCGGTTTGTGGAAGAGGCGGAGCAGCCGTTTGAGGAAAATGCGGAGAAAGCCAGAGAACTTCTGGCCGAGGCGGGATATCCGGATGGCGAAGGATTCCCGGTTCTGACATATCATTACCCGTCTCTTGAGATGGATTCGGATGTCGCGCAGGTGCTGAAAGAACAATGGAAAAAAAATCTGAATATAGAGATTGAATTGAAGGCGCAGGAACTGCAGGTGCATTATTCGGAACGCTACGCCCGCAATTTTGAACTGTGCAGAATGAACTGGACGGCTGATTTTTCGGATCCGTACACCTACCTGTCAATGCTTCTGTCCAACAGTACGTATAATTGCAGCGGGATACACGACAGCGGGTACGATGCTCTGGTGGAACGATCGGATGTGGAAAAAGATCCGAAAAAACGCGCGGAACTGATGCACGAAGCGGAACGGCTCGCGGTGGGAGAAAAGTTTTATGTCATTCCGCTGTTTGCCATGAAAAACTGCAATCTGGTCCGGCCGGATATAGGAGGAATTACGCGCATTGCGGCCAGCGGGGAACTGGAATACCGCTATGCATACAAAAAGGAGTGAGCGGATGTTTTATTTGGTGACGGGAGGAAGCGGGAGCGGAAAATCCGCCTATGCGGAGGAACTGATCCTTCGCCTGCGCGCGGGCTGCGGGGATGGGGATCTGTATTACATTGCTACGATGGATCCTGTCGGCGGCGAGACTATGAGGAAGATTGAAGCGCATCGAAGAATGAGGGCAGGAAAGGGATTTCAGACGATCGAGTGCCGTACGGGGCTGGCCGAATGTGCGAGAGAGCATTGCAGGAAAGGATCCTTCGCCCTGGTGGAATGCCTTTCCAATCTGACGGCGAATGAGCTGTACCGGGAAGACGGGGCAAAGGAAGGGACGCACGACGCCATATTGAGAGGGATGGAAGCCCTGCTTAGCGTCTGCCGGACGGTGGTGGCCGTGACGAATGACGTAAGCCGGGAACTGCCGGGCGATTCCCGCGAAATGCTTCGGTTTCAGCGGGTGTTCGGACAGATCAACGCCAGCATGGCCCGGATGGCGGATTGCGTAACGGAGGTTGTATATGGGATTCCCGTGGAGGTAAAAGGATGAAGATGGTAATCGGGGGCGCATTTCAGGGAAAACTGAAATGGGCAAAAGAGCGTTATCCGGGGGTGGAATGGCTGGACGGCCGTACCTGCAGACCGGAGGAAATCTTTAGCTGCAGAGGGATCTGCTCGTTTCATGAGTATATCAGACGCCTTCTTGTCAGAGAGGGCGGAAAGGAGGCGGCCTCGAAGCTGGCCGGGGATCTCATTTCCCGCAATCCGGAAATCATTATCATAACCGACGAGATCGGGTGCGGTCTGGTGCCGATAGATCCCTTTGACCGGATGTACCGGGAAACGGTCGGGAGGATCTGTACGAAACTGGCCGGTTTTTCCGTGCGGGTGGACAGGATCATTATGGGCGTCGGCGCTGCAATCAAGGAGACTGAGGAATGAAAATAGAATTGGAACGGGTACACCCGAAAGAGATTGAGAAAAGAAGTTTTCAGATGATTGAGAAAGAGCTGGGAAACGTCTCGCTGATCCCGGGAACGGAATCGATCGTAAAGCGCTGCATACATACCAGTGCGGATTTTGATTATGCGAAGAATCTGATCTTTTCCGAACGCGTGGTGGAAAGGGCGCTGGAGGCGATCCGAAAGGGCGCGGCGATCGTTACGGATACCCAGATGGCAAAGGCCGGGATCAACAAGAAAAAACTGGCGCTTTACGGCGGGAAAGTCCTCTGCTTTATGTCGGATGAGGATGTGGCGCTTGAGGCGGAAGAGAGGGGAACGACCAGGGCCGCGGTAAGCATGGAGAAAGCGGCAGAAATCGGACGGCCGTTCATCCTGGCGGTCGGCAACGCTCCCACGGCTCTTGTGCGGGCGTATGAGCTGATCATGGAGAAAAGAATGAGACCGGAGCTGATCATCGGGGTTCCGGTGGGATTTGTAAATGTGGTACAGTCGAAAGAACTCATCCTTTCGCTTGAGGATATTCCGTATATCGTGGCGAGGGGAAGAAAAGGCGGAAGCAATATCGCGGCGTGCATCTGCAACGCGCTGCTGTATATGCTGTAATGATAACAGATGGGAGATGACTTAGAGCAGGATGGAAAAAATGTATTTTCCGGTATTTGCGGATTTGTCCGGCCGCAAGATCATCGTGATCGGGGGAGGAAAGATTGCTTTGCGCAGGGTCAGGACCCTGCTGCCATTCGCGCCCGTCATTACCGTGATCGCCCCCAGGGCGGAGGAAGGAATCCGGGAACTGTGCAGCGCGCGAAAGATCGAATGGATAGAGCGGGCATACCGGGAGGGAGACGAGGACGGAGCGGATATCGTTCTCGCGGCCACCGACTGCAGGGAACTTAACAGGAAGATTGCGGAGAGCTGCAGGGAAAAAAGGATTCCGGTAAACGCGGCGGATAAAAAAGAGCTGTGTGATTTTTATTTTCCCGGCGTGATCCGTTACGGGGATCTAGTGATTGCCGTCGGTTCCGGCGGGAAAAACCATGAAAAAGTAAAAAAAATGCGGCAGGATATAGAAAACTGGCTGAAGAAGCCCGAATAGTGCTTGTGTATTTCCGGATATACAGGGTATAATAGAAATGTAAATAAATGGAAGTTCTGTTACAGGGACATAACGGTAAAAACTGGCAAAGGAGTGAAACCCATGGACAGAGAAAATGTGTGGACCACTTACAGCTCGGAAGAGCTGGCGGATCTGCAGAAAGTAAACGAACTTTACAAATCCTGTCTGGATCATGGAAAAACAGAGCGGGAATGCGTGAAGCTGGTGTGCAGGATGGCGGAGGAAAAGGGCTATCGGAATATCAAAGAGATCATAAGCCGCCGGGGGAGACTGCAGGCCAAAGACAAAGTGTACGCCGTGTGTATGGACAAGAGCGTCGTCCTGTTTCATATGGGGGAAAAGCCGCTGGAGGAGGGAATGAATATCCTGGGAGCGCATATTGATTCTCCGAGGATCGACGTGAAGCAGAATCCGCTGTACGAGAATGAGGAACTGGCGTATCTGGATACCCATTACTACGGCGGGATCAAGAAGTACCAGTGGGTGACGCTGCCCCTGGCGATCCACGGTGTGGCAGTGAGGCCGGACGGAAGCAAAACGGAGATCTGCATCGGAGAGAAGGATGACGACCCAGTATTTGCGATTACCGACCTGCTGATCCATCTTGCCTCCAAACAGATGGAGAAGAAGGCCAGCGCGGTGATCGAGGGCGAAAAGCTGGATCTGCTCATCGGCAGCATTCCTCTTGGAAGCCACGAAGGACTGGACGAGCAGGAAAAGGAAGCGGTAAAGAAAAATGTGCTGAAGCTTTTAAAAGAGTCCTGCCAGATGGAAGAGAAGGACTTCGTCTCGGCGGAGCTGGAGATCGTACCCGCCGGACGCGCGAGGGACTGCGGCCTGGACAGGAGCATGGTCATGGCCTACGGGCAGGACGACCGCGTGTGCGCGTTTACTTCGCTGTTTGCGATGCTGGATGTTGAAAATGTGGAAAAAACGGCGTGCTGTATCCTGGTGGATAAGGAAGAGATCGGCAGCGTGGGAGCGACGGGAATGCACTCGAGGTTCTTCGAGAATACGGTGGCGGAGCTTGTCGCGCTCTCGGGAGAAGAGTCGGAACTGAAGGTCCGGAGGGCGCTTCAGAATTCGAAAATGCTGTCATCGGACGTCAGCGCGGCTTTTGATCCGATGTATGCGGACGCGTTTGAGAAGAGAAGTTCGGCGTTCTTTGCGAACGGGCTGGTTTTTAATAAATTCACCGGCAGCAGGGGAAAGAGCGGTTCCAACGACGCCAACGCGGAGTATCTGGCGCAGATCCGAAGGGCGATGGACAGGAAAAAGGTCGCGTATCAGTTTGCGGAGCTTGGAAAAGTGGACGCCGGAGGCGGAGGAACGATCGCCTATATCATGGCCAACTATGGGATGGAGGTCATCGACAGCGGCGTGGCGGTGCTGTGCATGCACGCCCCGTGGGAGATCACCAGCAAGGCGGATGTATACGAGGCGTATAAGGGCTATAAAGCATTTATAGAGGAAATGTAACGCTTGACGAACATTGTCAAAAAAGGTACAATATAAGGTGCGACTTAGAAAGAAATAATAGTTTAGGAGGTCACAACAAAATGGCAAAATGGGTCTATATGTTTACGGAAGGCAATGCGACGATGAGGAACCTTCTGGGTGGGAAAGGTGCCAACCTTGCTGAAATGACGAACCTGGGCCTTCCGGTGCCGCAGGGTTTCACGATTACTACGGAAGCTTGTACGCAGTACTATGAAGACGGCCGAAAGATTAACGATGAGATCATGGGCCAGATCATGGATGCAATCGCGAAGATGGAGGAGGTTACCGGAAAGAAATTCGGCGACAAGGAAAACCCGCTGCTCGTTTCCGTTCGTTCAGGGGCAAGAGCATCTATGCCGGGTATGATGGATACCATTCTGAATCTTGGTTTAAATGAAGAAGTTGTCAATGTGCTGGCTGAGAAATCCGGGAATCCCCGCTGGGCATGGGATTGCTACAGGAGATTTATTCAGATGTATTCCGACGTGGTGATGGAAGTCGGAAAGAAATATTTCGAGGAACTGATCGATCAGATGAAGGCGAAGAAGGGCATTACGCTGGACGTGGACCTGACCGCGGAAGACCTGAAGGTTCTGGCTGACCAGTTTAAGGAAGAATACAAGGCGAAGATCGGCGCAGATTTCCCGACGGATCCGAAGGAACAGCTGATGGGAGCCGTGAAGGCAGTGTTCCGCTCCTGGGATAACCCGAGGGCGAACGTGTACCGCCGCGACAATGATATCCCGTATTCCTGGGGAACCGCTGTCAACGTACAGATGATGGCGTTCGGAAATATGGGCGAGACGTCCGGTACGGGCGTTGCGTTTACCCGCGATCCCGCTACGGGCGAGAAGCACCTGATGGGCGAGTTCCTGATGAACGCGCAGGGCGAGGACGTTGTTGCGGGCGTCCGCACTCCGCAGAAGATCGACCAGCTGAAGGAAGTGATGCCGGACGTGTACGAGCAGTTCGTGGGCATCTGCCATACATTGGAAGACCACTACAGAGATATGCAGGATATGGAGTTCACGATCGAGGATAAACACCTGTATATGCTCCAGACCCGCAACGGCAAGAGAACCGCTCAGGCGGCTCTGAAGATCGCATGCGATCTGGTGGACGAGGGCATGATCACCGAGGAGAAAGCGGTTGCGATGATCGATCCGAGAAATCTTGACACGCTGCTTCATCCGCAGTTTGACGCGGCTGCCCTGAAGGAGGCAAAGCCGGTCGCGAGAGCGCTTGGCGCATCTCCGGGAGCGGCATGCGGTAAGATCGTTTTCTCTGCCGACGACGCAAAGGCGTGGGCGGAGAAAGGCGAGAAGGTCGTTCTGGTCCGTCTGGAGACTTCCCCGGAGGATATCGAGGGAATGAAGAGCGCGCAGGGTATCCTGACAGTGCGGGGCGGCATGACCAGCCATGCGGCTGTGGTTGCCCGCGGCATGGGAACCTGCTGTGTATCCGGATGCGGCGATATCGTGATGGATGAGGAGAACAAGAGATTCACACTGGCCGGAAAGGAATACCATGAGGGAGATCCGATTTCCCTTGACGGTTCCACCGGTAATATTTACGACGGGATCATTCCTACCGTGGACGCGACGATCGCGGGAGAGTTCGGACGGATCATGGGATGGGCGGACAAGTACAGGACGCTGAAAGTCCGCACGAACGCGGATACCCCGGCGGACGCAAAGAAAGCGCGCGAACTGGGCGCGGAGGGCATCGGCCTTTGCCGTACGGAGCATATGTTCTTTGAGGAGGACAGGATCGCCGCGTTCCGCGAGATGATCTGCGCGGATACGGTGGAAGAGAGAGAAGCCGCCCTGGAGAAGATCCTTCCGTATCAGCAGGGAGATTTCGAGGCGCTCTATGAGGCGCTGGAGGGCAATCCGG
>CANRMH010000067.1 GCA_947631695.1 uncultured Lachnospiraceae bacterium
TGGCCGTCCCCTGTCTGAGCAGGTCCCCTCCAAACAGGAACCTCACATCCTCCGCCTTTAAATGCGCCTTGCCGAGCGCCAGAGTACACGCCTCCTTCTGCATCGTACTCTCAGCCTCTTCCCAGGTCTTCTCCCCAAAGAGGTCGTCGCCGGAAACCATGTCAAAATACTGGCCCAGCGGGCCTTCTCCCTCCTTTTTCCCCACGACGGACGCGCTGCTGAAAATATATGGGGAATCAGATGTAAATTCTATGCTTTGCTTTCCTTTTATCCTTTCCATCACAGAGACACCCCCAGTTTTGCCGCTCCCCAGTACAGCAGTCCGAGGAGCCAGCTCGTAAAGACCCCGTACAGGATCACGGGCCCCGCTATCGTAAAGATCTTGCATCCGATCCCCATGACCTGTCCTTCCTTCTTATACTCGATGGCCGGCGCCGCAACGGAATTCGCAAAACCTGTAATCGGGACCAGGGCGCCGGCGCCTCCCCATTTCGCAATCTGGGAATAGAGATTGAACCCTGTCAAAAGCACGCTGAGCAGGACCAGTATCATGGAACACCATCCCCCGCTTGTATCCCTGTCAAGTCCCTGTTTTTTGCAGTAATCCAGAATTGCCTGCCCGATCACGCAGATCGTTCCTCCGACCACAAAGGCTTTCGCCATATTCAGCGGGAGATTATGCACCGGCGTCTTTTGTTTCACATATTTCTGATAATCCTTTTCCTGTTCCTTTGTAACTTTCATATCATTTCCCTCCAGTCATCGATCTTACCGAAAACATCGAACCTTTTTTATGAACCCCATCGTCCGATAAAGAATATGAGAGCGCCAATCCCTTTTCCGATCGCGATCCCTAAGATCGCCCACGGAATGCAGCGGATCAGTTTTGCGCGGCGGACAAAAATCGGGAACACATCCAGGATCTCCGCCAGGGCCATCGCCCAGCATCCCACAAAAATCCCCGCAAAGATCCCAAACAACGGCAGTATCCAGGCCCCGTAAGGGATCCGGATCTGAAAGACAAAAAAAAGATTTCCCAGCATCCCGCCAAGAGCGGTCGCATCCTCATATAGAAGGATGTGCCGCCCCGTGTGCGTCCTGTCCGCCAAATCGGACACGACTCCCAGTCCGATGATAAACGAAAAAAGTCCGCCCGCCACAGTGATCCCGGCGCTAAGTCCTATGACCGCCAACGCGATCTGTCGTGCCCACATCCAATTCCTTCTCCTTTCTGGAATATGTCTCTACCAGCGTCGTCTGTATATCATTCTCATACAGGCGCATTTCTACCTCCATTGGAGTGGGATCCACAGAGAACCTCTTTTTCCCAAAATGGTTGAAAAACACCAATATCCCAATGATCAGCCCAATACAATACGTGAATTCAAGCACCGTGAATCCGTCGGAGCCGGTTCCCGTCACCAGTCTGTAGATCTGCGAAAACAGTTTTGACACGTCCACGTCGTTGTTAAAGGACATAATAGAAAACGCCGCGCCTGCAAATGTGATGCACACCACGGCGGCCGTCTTGATCCCATGCGCCAGTTTCCCCGGCGTCTGCTGATCCTCATATGTCACGATAATATCGGGAGCGCCCAGATTCTGTACCTCCATGTTCGGATATTCCTTATGGATGCATTCTATGATTTTTAAAACCGAAACGACCGTCCTTCTCTGCTCGGAATCCTTTTTCCCACTTGCTTCCCCCGCGAATTTCAGGAGCTTCAGCGTCTTGATCTTCGGCAGGGCGGACGCATCCGTACACTCCATCTGCACAACGTCGCCGATCGTCACATCCGGCTTTTTGACCTCCACATTCTGATCCGCCTTTATATATATGGTCTCACTGCTCATATCCGGAATCATCCCCCGCTCCATCCAGCATCCATCCCGCATCCGGGACTGCCACCAGCGTACCCTCGTTCACATCGGACGGTTTTCTGACGTCGTTCAGGTAATACACGGCTCCCACGATCACGGCTGCCGCCACAATACAAATTAAGCATATCCGTAATTTTTTTCTGGCTTCTTCCATATCTGCAACCTCCTCGTCTGGGTACTAGTATGGATCCTGCCGTTCCAAAATATACGCGGATATGCTTATTTTGCGTTATATTTCCATTCTCTCCCGCAGTCCGGCAAGGATCTTTTTCTCAAGCCTCGATACCTGCACCTGCGAAATCCCAAGTGTTTTTCCCACCTCCGACTGCGTCTTGTTCGCAAAATATCTCAGATAGATCAGCTGGCGCTCTTCTTTTTCCAGCTGTTTCAGAAGCTGGCCGAGCAGCATATGATCCAGCACCTTGTCCTCCTGGGCTTCCTGCTCCTCCAGCTTGTCCATCAGCTGTATCTCGTGTCCGTCCTTCTGATAGATCGGTTTGTGCAGCGATTCCACATCCGAACTCGCCTCCAGAGCCATAACGAGTTCTTCCTTTTCCACCCGGATCTTCTCTGAGATCTCTTCCAGAGTCGGTTCCCTTCCGAATCTGCGCCTCAACTCTTCCTGACAGCAATATGCTTTGTAGGACAGCTCCTTCAGCGACCGGCTGACCTTGATCATGCCGTCGTCCCTGAGAAAACGCTTGATCTCTCCCGAGATCATCGGAACAGCGTACGTTGAGAATTTCACGTCATAGGACAGGTCAAATTTGTCTATCGCTTTCAAAAGCCCGATACTTCCGATCTGAAACAGATCCTCCGCCTCCGTCCCCCGGTTGTAGAAACGCTTTACAATGCACCAGATCAGGCCGACATTTTCTTCCACAAGCTGTGCTTTCGCTTTCTCATCCCCTTCGTGAGATCTCTGAATCAAAGCGATTGTGTGGTCCATAGTTCCCGTCCCTTGCCGATTGTTTTTTTCATTCTTACGGTAGTCCCTTTTCCCACCTCGGATATTACCTCGATCTCATCCATAAACGCTTCCATAAAGGAAAATCCCATTCCCGAACGTTCCAGCTCCGGCCTGGTGGTAAACAGCGGTTCCATCGCTTTTTTCACGTCGGAAATCCCCACCCCCTCGTCGGCCACTTCCAGCCAGAGGGTTTTCCCCTGGATCCAGGCATGGATCTTCACTTTATGTAGGGTATTTTCATATCCGTGAATGATCGCATTGGTCACTGCCTCCGACACCGCCGTCTTCACATCCGACACCTCCTCCAGCGTCGGATTCAGCTGCGTCATGAACGAAGCGATCGTCACCCTCGCAAACGCTTCATTGGAAGAACGGCTGTCAAAACTGAGTTCCATCTCATTTCCGATTTCACATGTATTCTGCATTTGTTTTTTCCTCCTCATATATTTGCATGATCTTCGTCACCCCGGACATGATCAATATTTTTTTCATTCTTTCATTCACATGGACGGCCCACACCTCGCCTCCGAGCATATATACTTTTCTGTACCTCCCCATAATTACGCCGATCCCTGAACTGTCCATAAAATTTGTCCCCGCAAAATCAAAAATGACATAGCGGATATGGTTCCGCTCGATCAGACGATCCGCTTCCTGCCTGATCTCCTCCGCCTGATGATGATCCACGTCCCCCGGCAAATAGATCGTCAGGCAGTTTTCCTGCACTTCATACTTCATACAACCCCTCCTGATCTTTTCATAAATAAGGTGAAACAAAAAAAAGAAGATATGCTTTCTGTGCATATCCTCTTCCTTCGTACATTCCGTTTAATTTTCCTGCGTTTTTTGTCCCTCTTCATCCGCCTCATTGCTCTTTCGGACGTCCGGGAAATTCTGATCCAGCCTGTCATACCAGATATCGGCGTTCTTGCTGTCCCCGCCGGCCTTATAGGAATCCGCCAGAAGAAGCATGGCCTGTCCGTCCCCGTAGCCCTCGTCCAGCTGCATCAGCCTGGTCAGATTTGTGATCGCATCCGCATAGTTAGCGACGGAATAATTCTCCTGAGCGAGATAATAAAGCGCCGCCCCATACCGCTCGAACACCTCGCTGCGAATGGCTTCGTAGCGTTTTTTTCCCACGTCGCCCAGAGCGTCGGGGTTTATCTTCAACAGTTCTCCCGCCATATCCGCGTCGCTCATATCGTTCGCAAGATAATGGCTGTAAACCTGCATCAGTATCTCATAGCTGTCCACCGACGACTCGGCGGTCTGCTTCGCGCTCTCCGCCTCCTCGCTCGCCGTCCTGTAGGTATCCAGTTCCGTTTTCAGAGCGCCGATCTGGGACTCCTGAGCGGCGATCCGATCGCTGAATTCCGTGACCTGGCGGTTCGTCTTCGCACTGTTCGATCTGGTCACCGCCGGCATAATCAGGAACCAGACCACCGCGGCTCCCACAAGAATGCCTATCGCGATATTCAGAACAGTCGCGCGTCCCGCGCTGTCTTTCATGCCTGCGGGCGCGGGCTGGATGATCGTTTCATTTCCGACCTGATAGGTGATCGTCTGCGATTTTTCCTCCCGCCTGGATCTTGCCGTCCTGCTCTTTCGAAGCTGCTTCATCTCGTGCATATACCGGAGCGTAATATCGTTGGTCGTGTCAAGCTTATGCGCTTCCCGCAGGACCTGCCTGGCTTTTCCGTACTGCTCCGTATGCAGATACAGCAGCGCCAGAAGCTGATAGGCTTTCAGAAAAGACGGGTGCGCGGCCACCGCTTTTTTTAACTGGATGATCGCCAGATCTTCCCCGTTCTGCTCACAGTATACCAGGCTTTGATTGTATCTCCGGATCGCCTGGTTCATTGCCTCCAGCTCTGCCGCATTCTCCCGGACTTTGCGGATATAGTAGGCGGCAATATTTTCATGGGAGCGGAAATTCTTGCTGATGATCCATTCCACCAGCGCCTCTCCCACTTCTCCCCGGCCGTAATATACGAGTCCCAGAAGATTTCTCGCGGCAATATTTTCTCTATTGTACTGCAGGCTCTTTTTCAGGGATGCCACCGCGCCGGACATGTCCCGTATCTTCGCCCGCTTAAGTCCGTCGTTATACCAGTAATTCGACTGGTATACCAGTTTCTGTGCATACTCCATAGAATCCCCTTATTCCTTCGATCATTTGTTCGTCTGTTCTATCATTTCCCGCAGGATATCCGACATATCCGTCAGATCTTCCTGGTACACCGCGTCTTCGATCTCTTCTATTTCCACGCTTGGCTGGAATTTTTTAATTTCCTCATCATAATTCAGCATTTCTTTCTCCCTCCGATCTCAGCTCCCCGCGCCGCGCTTTTATCATTCCCGCCAGATATAAAGATCCGAGAAAATAAATCCTCTCCCCCGGCAGTCTTCTCTTTTGCGCTTCCTCCCACGCTTTCTCCGTCCGGGGACAGACCACGACCTCCCGATCGGTATACCGCGAAAAGATTTCCCCCATCTCCTTTGCCGGCACCTTTCTCGGATCGTCCACCTCCGTGATCACATAAGCTTTTGCGGGAAGATTCCTGCAAAGATACGCCGCCATCCTCTCATACTCCTTGTCCGCAACCGCCGCAAATACAATGACAGGAGGCGGCCCCTGCAGACTGCCTGCGCTCTTTACAAACGCCTCGACCGCTCCCGGATTATGCGCCCCGTCTACAAATACCCCAGGCGTGATCTCTTCCATCCGCCCTTCCCATACAACGCGGGCCAGCGCATCCCTCCACCTGGCAAACGCCTCCCTGGCGTCATTCCTTTGGGGAAGCCCGAAGTCCGGCCGCCGCAAAAAGAAAAGTTCCTCCATCGCCGCGATGGCGAGCGAGGCGTTCATGGCCTGGTATAAACCGCTGCCTTTCAGTAACCACGTAGTACTTCCATCATAAGCATTCACCCTGGAAAAAGCAATATGTTTGTCCGTAATTTCCCGTATTTCGTACGCATTTTTCGTAATTTCTCTACATTTTGCACCCATCTGCCGGGCGCGCTCCCGAATCGTTTGAAGCGCCGTTTCATCCGTCCCGTCGCAGATCACGGGAACTCCTTTTTTGATGATTCCCGCCTTTTCCCGGGCAATATCCTCAACGGTATCTCCCAGATACTGCGTATGGTCCCGGCTGATGGAGGTAATGACCGTAAGAACCGGTTCCGCGACCGCATTCGTAGCGTCAAGCCTTCCCCCAAGCCCGGTCTCCAGTATCACGTAATCCGGCCGGCTTTCGGCAAACGCCGTCATCCCCATTCCAAACAGGAACTCAAAATAGGAAGGATGGGCAATTCCATCCTCGCCCATCCTCCTGGCCGTATCACGCACTTTCCGGAACACTCTGAGGAAATCGTCGTCGCTGATCTGCCGGCCGTCGATCCGGATCCTCTCATTCATCGACACCAGATGCGGGGAAGTAAACATCCCCACATGCTTCCCCTCTGAGAGCAGCATCGCCTGCAGATACGCGCAGACGGAACCTTTTCCGTTGGTACCCGCCACATGGATCACCTTCAGCCCTGCCTCCGGGCTTCCCAGCCTTTTTAAAAATTCGCGGGTGTGATCCAGCGTATGTTTTTTTGTAAATCTTGGAATATTTTCAATATATTCCACGGCTTCCCGAATCTTCATCGTCTAATCCGCCTCTTCCTCTCCGGCGGCTTCCACCCAGGAAACTCCTTCCTTTCCGGTTCCCGTCCCAAAGATCTTATGTAGTTTTCCATCCCTCCAGCGATAGGACGGCGCCGTCCGAAACACCGTGTTGCTGGATCCCACCTGGCTCACCGATATAATGTCCCCGTCCTCGGGCTCTGCCTCCGGAAGTTCGATCCTGCTGTTGTTTACGAAGGTACTCTCCTGCTCCTCGCCATTGATATAAACGACGCTCGCCTGAGTGAAATTCTGTCCGTGCAGGCTGTATCCTCCCTGGGGAAGCACGGTCAGATCCGAAAGAATTACATCCTTTACTCCCATCTGCATATGTCCCTCGGTGATCGGAGGCTCACCGTTATAAACGTATTGTTCCCCGTACAGAATATCATACTGGAGAAGTTCCAGATCCTTCAGGTACTCCTTCGTATGATGCCTTTTCTGATGGTAATTAAACACCGTGCCGGAATGGATATCCAGCCTTTCAAACACGTCCGCCATAATCTGGTAGGACGGGATATTCCTGTCATCCTTCTCAAGACCGATATTATCCCAGATCACGTAATTGGTATTATAGAGGTAGCGGCTCTTTAAATCCTCCGCCTTCAGCCCCATTGTCGGCAGATGGTCGCCATAGAACACGATCACCGACGGTTCCTGCCTTTCCTGCACTGCCTGCACCAGAGCGCCCGCGAACGCGTCCATTTCATATACCTGATTCACGTAATATTCCCATTTGTTTTTCAGGGCCTCGTCCTCTATGCCGCTGACCCTGATCTCAGGATTCCGCAGTACCGCCTCCTCCGGATAATCCCCGTGTCCCTGCACGCTGATCCCGAATATGAAGTCCTGCTGCTTTGTGGTGTCCATTGCCTCCATAATATGCCGTACCAGAATATCATCCTTCGCCCAGCCGTTTTCCGTCTTTTGAAGAATATTCATAAATTCCTTGCTCGTATAGGAGTCAAAGCCCATATTATTAAATACTCTGGCGCGGCTGTAGAAATTGCCGCCGTTATTATGCAGCGCGTGAGTGCCGTATCCAAGCGCCGCAAGGGCGGTCGCCGCGCTCTCTGTCGGCTGTTCTTTCAGAATCGTCTTGTAGGGATACTCCCCGGGTCCGAAATACCGGAGATTCATGCCCGTCAGCACCTCAAACTCCGTATTCGCCGTCCCGGCTCCTATCGAAGGGACCTTAAAGTAACCGGAGGAATATTCGTCGTACAATTTATGCAGATTCGGACACGCATCCCGGTTCGTGGTAAAGAATTCCGCTTCCTCCACATCAAAATACGACTCCAGCTGGATAAAAATGATATTTGGCATCTGCTCCCCCGAGCGGTCACTTGAAATTTCCGTCAGATCTGCCTTCCTGCTGATACGGTCAATGCTTTCCTCGCTATATCCGTTGGGTTCGCCGATTCCCGTATTGAACACGCTGGACATAAAACAGTAGGGCAATCCGTAATCCTGGTACGCAAACGCAATATTTCCAAAATAATTGGAGATCACCCGCTTGTCGAGAGCCGTATCCGTAAGCGCCATATAGACTGCCGCCGACGCCAATATGCCGACCAGCGTGAGTATCCTGTGCATCTTTCCCTTGTACTGGCCCCCGCGCCACCACATGGAAACCACCCAGACCACCACGGCTATAACCCCGATGATCAGCAGGACCAATTCCAGCGGTTTAAAATAGCTGTGGATCAGGGATACCGCATCCGAAATCACCTTCAGATCCTGCGCGTTGAACGGCGTGACGCGCTTCAGCAGCATATATCCGTTGCAGACGCCCAGGATCAGCCACAGAACACTGATAATAATCCTGGCAAAAACCCGCCTGCGAAACAGATATACCGGTATAAACGTGATAAAGATCATGCACGCATTATAGAGAAACACCAACGGCGTCTCGGTCAGATACATCCACGCCTGGATCAGGGAATGCCGTGAGATCGCCTCGATCGTGAAATTCAAAAGGCACGCCAGCACAGCATGAAAGATCAGGGAAAAGCGGTTCATAAACTCATACGCCAGCCGTTTCCTTTCGTCGGACACCCCGCTTTTGCGTTCTCTTTTTTTTATCTTTTTCATAACTTTTCTTTGATTCCCGCCAGCCTTTCCTGTACCTGTTCCATCATCTGCCGGTATTTCTCCAGCTTATTTCTCTCTTCCTCGACCTTCGCCTGCGGCGCCCTGCTCACAAATTTCTCATTGTTCAGCATGCCCTCGGACCTTGCGATCTCCTTCGCAAGACGGTTCTCCTCCTTGGTCAGCCGCTCCAGCTCCTGCCCGAAGTCCACCAGTTCCTCCAGGGGAACGTAGACCGTGGCGTCAGGCACCACGACCGACACGGCGTCGTCCGCGATTCCGGCCTTGTCCTTTTGAACTACAAAGTCATTGGCGGACGTCATCATAACCGCGGAGCATTTCACCTGCTCCAGCCCGTCCGAAAGCTTCGGATCCTCACAGACCACATGAACCGTCACCTTCCTGGAATTCGGCACGTTCATCTCGGCGCGCACATTCCGAATCCCGCGCACGATCTCCTTCAGATGCTCCGCAACCCTCTCGTCCGATGCAAAGCTCCACGCCTCGTCGTAGAGCGGCCACTCGGACATCATCAGGGACTCCTCCTGCGGACTCAGCTTGCTGTAGATCTCCTCCGTCACAAACGGCATAAACGGGTGCAAAAGCTTCAGCGCCTTTTTCAGCACCTCGCGCAGCGTCCAAAGAGCCGCGTTTGCGGAGACGGGAT
>CANRMH010000068.1 GCA_947631695.1 uncultured Lachnospiraceae bacterium
AACACGCTGATCCTTACAGCCATTACTTTGATTGCAGGACTCGGGCTTGGATTCGTCTATGAAATTACAAAGGATCCGATCGCTCAGGCGCAGGAGACCGCAAAGAAGGAGGCCTGGAAGCAGGTTTTCCCTGAGAATTCAACGGAAGATTTTGAAGCGGCGGACGTGGACAAAGCGGTCGCGGAAAAGGCCGTGAAAGACATAGGAGTGAACGCAGTCATAGATGAAGTGTGCGTGGTGCGGGGCGGAGAGGACGGTTACGTCATCACGGTCACCGACAAGGAAGGCTATGGAGGCGACATTCAGATAACAGTGGGGATCACCGGGGATGGAACAGTCAACGGTATCGCGTTCCTTGCGATCGGCGAGACGGCCGGACTGGGGATGAGGGCGACGGATCCTGCGTTTTACGGACAGTTCGAGGGAAAGAAGGCGGATCGGTTTGCGGTGTCGAAGGACGGCGGAGACGGAGAGCCTATCGACGCCCTGAGCGGCGCAACGATCACCTCGCGCGCAGTGACCAACGCGGTCAATGCCGCCCTGGCTTACTATCAGAATGCGTTTTAGGAGGTGTCTCAGATGAATCAATGTACTGAAAGAATTTATAACGGCCTGATCAAAGAAAATCCGACCTTTGTACTGATGCTGGGAATGTGTCCTACCCTGGCGGTTACAACCTCCGCGGTGAACGGAGTGGGCATGGGACTTTCCACTACCGTTGTGCTTGTGCTTTCCAATATGCTGATTTCCATGTTGAGGAAGATCATTCCGGATTCGGTCAGAGTTCCGGCATATATTGTAGTTGTCGCGTCTTTCGTGACGATCGTGCAGTTTTTGATGGAGGGGTTTGTCCCCGGCCTGTATGACGCTCTCGGACTTTATATTCCGCTGATCGTAGTAAATTGTATCATCCTCGGCCGCGCGGAAAGCTATGCATCCAAAAATCCGGTTCTTCCGTCCATTTTTGACGGAGTGGGCATGGGACTCGGATTTACGGTAGGACTTACGTCGATCGGGATCGTCCGTGAACTTATCGGTTCCGGAAAAATCTTTGGTTTCCAGATCCTTCCGCTTGCGGATGCGGCTTCCGGAAAAGCCGGATATACGCCGATCACCATTTTTATTCTGGCCCCGGGGGCATTTCTGGTACTTTCCGGGCTTGTGGCCCTGCAGAATAAAATAAAGAACCGGGCGGCGAAAAAAGGCCGCAGGGTCATTCCGGCCGTTTCCTGCGGAGAAGGCTGCGCTTCCTGCGGAAACAGCGCGTGCAGCGGCAAAATTTTTCCCGTAGGAAACAAAAAGAGATAGGAGGAGTACATAGATGAGAGAATTGTTAATTATTGCGATCGGTTCGGCGCTTGTGAATAATGTTGTACTCAGCCAGTTCCTGGGGATCTGTCCGTTTCTTGGCGTTTCCAAAAAAGTGGAGACCGCGGCTGGCATGGGCGGCGCCGTTGTGTTTGTTATCACCATAGCGTCTTTTGTAACCGGGGTGATCTATCAATATATTTTGTCCAATCCCGCAATTTTGGGCGGGAAGCTGGTTTATTTGCAGACGATCGTATTTATTCTGGTCATCGCCTGTCTGGTGCAGTTTGTGGAAATGTTCCTGAAAAAATCGATTCCGTCTCTGTATCAGGCGCTCGGCGTGTATCTTCCCCTGATCACGACGAACTGCGCCGTGCTGGGAGTAGCCCTCACCAACGTCCAAAAGGAGTATTCCATTTTGGCCGGCGTGGTAAACGGCGTGGGAACCTCGCTTGGATTTGCGCTTGCAATCGTGATTATGGCGGGGATCCGGGAAAAGATAGAGTACAACGATATTTCCGAATCTTTCCGCGGCACCCCGATCGTGCTGATCACCGCCAGCCTGATGGCGATCGCGTTTTTTGGATTTTCGGGATTAATTTAGGAGGAACAGACTATGAGTATCACTGGTATTATTTTTGCCGCGGCGATCGTAGGAGGCACAGGATTGTTCATCGGGGTGTTCCTGGGATTTGCCGGAAAGAAATTTGCGGTGGAAGTAGATGAGAGAGAGGAAGCGATTCTTAGCGTCCTGCCGGGGAATAACTGCGGCGGATGCGGGTATGCCGGATGTTCAGGACTTGCGTCGGCCATCGTGAAAGGGGAAGCGCAGGTGAACGCCTGTCCGGTCGGCGGTTCTCCGGTTGCATCTCAGATTGGCGAGATAATGGGACAAAAGGCCGGGGAACAGATCCGGAAAACCGCTTTTGTAAAATGCGCGGGCGTCTGCGGAAAGGCAAAGACGGAATACGATTACACAGGACTTCAGGACTGCGTCATGATCAGTATGATGCAGAACGGAGGCGCCAAGACGTGCACTTACGGGTGTCTTGGAGGAGGTTCCTGCGTCAAGGCGTGTCCGTTTGACGCGATCCATATTGCGGACGGGATCGCGGTCGTAGATAAAAAAGCCTGCAAAGCCTGCGGAAAGTGCGTCGAGGCGTGTCCGAGGAAGCTGATCGAACTGGTTCCGTACGAGCAGGAACACCTTGTAAAGTGCAACTCTCATGACAAGGGCAGGGACGTGACGGCGGCCTGCTCCGTGGGATGTATCGGATGTAAAATGTGTCAGAAAGTCTGCGAGTCGGACGCCGTCACAATTGAGGGAAATGTTGCTTACATCGATTTTGAAAAATGCACGGGATGTGGAAAATGTGCGGAAAAGTGTCCGAGAAAGATTATTCTGTAAAAAAAGGTAAAAGAGAATGAAGCGAACGCCGGGAAAGATCATTCGGGACGCCATGAACCAGTTGCGGACGGACGTCCGGAATATCAGATGGGCTATTTTGATTATAATCATTTATGTTGTTTTCATGCAGACAGTTTTTCACAGAATGTGTCCTGTGACGGTCCTGATAGGATATCCCTGTCCAGCCTGCGGCCTTACGAGGGCGGGGAAACTGTTTCTTGAATTAAATTTTGCCGAAGCGTTTCAAATGCATCCTTTTATCTTTCCGATCGCAGGGCTGGCGGCCTGGTATTGTGCGGAGCGCTACATTTTGCTCAGGCAAAGGATGTCCGGGCTTCTGAGATGGATGTTCCTTATCCTTTTGATAAGCGCGGTTTTGTTCTATCTCTGGCGGATGTACCGTTATTTTCCAGGGCAGCCTCCGATGAGTTACGATCCTGATTGTATTTTTCGCAGATTTATGGTAAAATAAATCAATGAGTTTACAAGGGAGGTAGTGTACTATGGAGAACAATTTTGACAATACACCGGATAACAGCGGGAACGCGAATGGAATGCAGAATCCGAATCCGGCACAGGGACAGAGCGGCGGCAGTTACAGCGACAATCCGTCTTCCGGACAGCAGACGTATGTGGATCCGAATGCCGGATATCAGCAGGCTGGCCAGAACAGCTATAACTATTATCAGGATAATAATTATCAGTCGAACGGATACCAGCAGCCGAATCAGAATATGAACCGCAGCCAGGACAATTATTACTATAATCAGGGAAATAACGCCGGCTACAATCAGCCGTACAACAGCGGGATGGATGAAAGGCCTCTGACAATGGGAGAATGGTTTCTGACGCTTTTGGTAGCTATCGTTCCATGTGTTGGAATTATCATGTATTTTGTGTGGGCGTTCAGCAAGACAGGAAACATCAACCGCAGAAATTTCTGCCGCGCGCATTTGATTATTACAGGCATCTCACTTGTTTTGGTGATCATTTACCTCGTGTTCATCGGGACGCTCATCGGAACTCAGATCGGATCGGGCAGTTTTAATTATTCCTATTATTAAAAAATGATAAGACGGGACCGGGAGGAGTTTTCCTTCCGGTTTTTCAATTAGGAGACAGGGTGGTGACGATGGAGGGGTCGGTGCAGGAGATCCTGCCGCTTTTGTCAATGAAGATCGCTTCCACATTGTCGAGCTGTGAGATCAGTTCCGTTCCCTTTTCCTGCCCAAGAAGAAAACAGACGGTGCTGAGCGCGTCGGCGTCCACGGATGAGTTCGCGATGATCGATACGCTGTCCAGCCCATTATCGCAGGGCATACCGGTAGATGTTTCCAGAATATGATGGTAGAGAACGCCGTTTAGGCGGAAGCAGCGCTGGTATGTCCCGGAGGTCACAACAGACCGATCCGCGATCTGAACGTACGCTGCAGCCTGTCCCTGATCGCCGAATGGCTTTTGGATTCCGATTCTGTAATCCGTACCGTCCGGTTTTTTCCCAATCGTCAGGATGTTTCCTCCGAGATCGATCAGGGCGTGCCGTACTCCGGCGGATTCAAGGCAGGCTTTTATGCGGTCCGCGACGAACCCTTTCGCGATCGCGCCGAGGTCCAGGGCAGCCTTTTTATCCAGCAGACGGACGGTATTTCCGGTTACGATCACATTTTTGTAATTTACATGGGAGACGGCTTCCTTTAAGTCGTCCGAAGAGGGAAGAGCCGCGTTCTCCGAATGAAAATCCCAAAGATTTGTTACGCTTCCGATGGTAAGGTCAAATGCCCCGCCGGACAGTTCGCTGTAGGCGAGAGCCTTTCGGATGAGATCGGCGGTGTCGCCGGATACCGTTACGGCGTCTCCCGCGGCAGAGTTTATCCGTGAAATCTCGCTGGTTTCTATGGTCCTGGACAGCATTTGTTCATATTTTTTACAGATCGCCCTGCACTCGTCCAGAACTCCCTCGTCAGCGGCGTCATAGATTTGTATCTGCACGACCGTGTCAAATACCAGATCGGTATACGATATCGGCTGATTGGCAGATTTGCGGGAACATCCGCAAAGAAAAAGAAAAACGCAGAAAACCGCGGCGGCCGTTTTTTGATATTTCATCCTGTCACCTCCTGCTCTTTGACTCTGGAGGTAGTGTATCATTTTTTAGTGAAAATGAAAAGCCGAACGTGCGATTGCGGGAATTTTTTTCGTATGATATAATGGACATGATATACGGACGGCATGACGCCGAAAATCTGAAGGGGAAGAGTGAATTTGATGAAACGATGGAGAAGGAACGATCTTCTTCTTGTTTTTCTGGTTGCAGGCCTGGCCGCCGCTGTATGGCTGTTTCGCCAGGCGGGCCGCGACGCGGGGAATGCGCATGTGATCGTGAAGGTGGATGGAAGAACAGAGGGAATCTACGATCTGAACGAAGATCAGACGATCTCCGTCAACCACGGGAGCAACACGCTTGTGATCCGGGACGGACAGGCCGATATGACGGACGCCGACTGCCCGGACAAGCTGTGCGTCAAACACAGGCCGATCAGATATCGCCATGAAAATATTATCTGCCTCCCGAACAGGATAGTCGTAGAGGTGGAATCTGACAGTGACGCACAGCTTGACGCTGTGACAAATTAGAAATGGAAATTGGAAATGGACAGGATGGAACAGAATCGCTTGAGGAGCAAAGTGGCATATTTCGGCATGTATCTTGCCCTGGCTTTGATTTTCAGTTATCTGGAGACGCTGATCCCGTTTCAGATCGGGATCCCGGGCGTGAAGCTGGGACTGGCCAACCTGATGACCGTGATCGCTCTGTATCGGATGGGAACCAGGGAAGCGGGGCTTTTGTCGGCGTCAAGGATACTTCTGTCAGGTTTTCTCTTTGGAAATCTTTTCAGTATTCTCTACAGCATGGCGGGCGGCATGGTAAGCCTGGCCGCGATGGCTCTCCTGAAAAAGCAGGGAGGATTCAGCGTGACGGGAGTCAGTATCGCCGGGGGAGTGGCGCACAATCTCGGGCAGCTTTGCGTTGCAATGCTGGTAGTGGAAACCTTCAGCGTGGGATATTATGTTCCCGTGCTGCTAATCTCCGGTTTGGCAGCCGGGGGCGTGATCGGAATTGCCGCGGACGGCGTTCTCAGAAGAGTGGCGAAAATCAGAGGATAAAGGAGCGAAACATATGATTTCATATATACGAGGCGAATTGATATCGGTGGAGGAGGACAGGATCACCGTGGATGTGGGCGGAGTGGGATTTGGGATCTTTATGTCCGGCCGTGCGATGAGCATGCTTCCTCCCGCGGGAAACGAGATCCTGGTCTATACCTATCTGAACGTGAAAGAGGACTGTATGCAGCTCTTCGGCTTTTTGACGAGGGATGAACTGCAGGTTTTCAGGATGATCCTGGGTGTGAACGGGATCGGGCCGAAGGGCGGACTGAGCATACTCGCTCATCTGACCCCCAACGAACTGCGTTTTGCTGTGATGTCGCATGACGCAAAGGCCATCAGCGCGGCTCCGGGAATCGGCAGGAAATCGGCGGAAAAACTGATCCTGGAGCTGAAGGATAAATTAAAGATCGATGAAATCCCGAATGATCCGGGGACGGAGGAAGGACCGACCGGCACTTCCGCTTACACGCAGCTGGAAAGCGAAACGGTACAGGCGCTGGAAGCCCTCGGATACGGCAGGACGGAGGCGGCGCGCGCGGTGCGTCAGGCAGAGGTTACGGAAGAAAGTACGGTAGAAACGATTTTGAAACAGGCGTTAAAAGCGCTGTTTTAGATAGTGGAGTTGGATGATAGCATGAGCAGACGAATTATTACGACAGAAAATCTGGAAGAAGACAAAAAGATCGAGAATCACCTCCGCCCTCAGAAGCTGGAGGATTATATCGGGCAGCAGAAGGCGAAGGAAACCCTGAAGGTTTATATTGAAGCGGCGAAGGAACGGGGGGAACCGCTGGACCATGTGCTTTTTTACGGCCCTCCCGGGCTTGGGAAGACGACGCTTGCAGGCATCATTGCCAATGAGATGAATGTAAACTTTAAGATCACATCGGGACCGGCAATCGAAAAACCCGGGGAGATAGCGGCGATCTTGAATAACCTGCAGGAGGGCGACGTGCTTTTTGTAGATGAGATCCACAGGCTGAACCGGCAGGTGGAAGAGGTTCTCTACCCCGCGATGGAAGATTTTGCGATCGACATCATGATCGGAAAGGGTTCAAGCGCAAGATCCATCCGCCTGGACCTTCCCAGATTTACCCTTGTGGGAGCTACGACCAGAGCGGGTATGCTGACGGCTCCCCTGCGGGATCGTTTCGGAGTGGTTCACAGGCTGGAATTTTATACGGTAGAGGAACTGCAGACGATTCTTCTTCGCTCGGCAAGCGTCCTGGGGGTGGAGATTCAGGAGAAAGGAGCGCTGGAACTTGCAAAGCGCTCGAGAGGCACGCCCCGCCTGGCAAACCGTCTTCTGAAGCGTGTGCGTGATTTCGCCCAGGTGAAGTACGACGGGGTGATCACCGCGGAAGTCGCTGATTACGCTCTTGATCTTCTTGATGTGGACAGATATGGTCTGGATCATATTGACCGGAATATCCTGCTCACCATAATTCAGAAATTTCAGGGCGGCCCGGTAGGTCTGGAGACGCTTGCCGCTTCCATCGGCGAGGACGCCGGGACGATCGAGGACGTCTATGAGCCTTATCTCCTGAAGAATGGGTTTATTCAGAGAACTCCGAGAGGGCGCGTGGTTACGGAACTTTCCTATCGCCATCTGGGAATTTCCGTTGAAAATGAATAAAAACAGTTGGTTTTTGTCCGGGAATGGTTTATAATGGAGTCATAGCAAAAGAAAAGATGCGGGAGGTCTTCTATGTCATCATCAAAAAATTTTACCGAGGTTTTGATAGGAGGTAAGGTCTTCACATTAAGCGGATTTGAGAGTGAAGAGTATTTGCAGAGGGTGTCCACATATCTGAATCATAAAATCGAAGAGTGTTCAAACAGTGACGGATACCGAAAGCAGAGTGCGGATACAAGAAGCATTTTGCTGGCGCTGAATATCGCCGACGATTACTTCAAGGCAAAGAAACAGGGCGGGACGCTGGAGAGCGATATCGAAGCGAAGGACAAGGAAATGTATGATTTGAAGCATGAACTGATCTCCGTGCAGATCAAGCTGGAAAATGCGGACAAGGCTTTGGACAAGCTGAAGGAAGAGAACAGGGAATTGCAGATGAAGATTGTAAAACTGGAAACAGAAATGAAGAACAATCAGAAGAAATAGGCTGTCAGCGGACAGCCTATTTTCAGTAGCGGTGTATCCGGCTGAACGGAGGGAGCGGATAAGATGGGTGATAATATGGAACTTCTGGCTCCGGCAGGTTCATTTTTAACTATGAAAGCGGCCGTCTGCGCGGGAGCGGACGCCGTCTACGCGGGCGGGATCCGGTACGGGGCGCGGGCGTACGCCGATAACTTTACGGAGGAGGAACTTCTGGAGGCGATTGATTACGTCCATCTGCACGGAAAAAAATTATATCTGACAGTGAACACTCTGCTGAAAGAACAGGAAATGGGGCAGCTGTACGCGTATCTCCTTCCGTATTACAGACAGGGACTGGACGCGGTGATCGTCCAGGATACAGGGGTGATGGAATTTGTACGGAAAAATTTCCCCGGACTTCCGATACACGCCAGCACGCAGATGACGATCACGAATGCGCTTTCGGCCCGGCTTCTGGAACGCCTGGGAGTTGAGCGCATTGTCCCCGCCAGGGAACTGTCGCTCCAGGAGATCCGGGAGATTGCCGAACAGACGGATCTGGAGATCGAGTGCTTTATACATGGCGCGCTGTGTTATTGTTATTCCGGGCAGTGTCTGATGAGCAGCGTCATCGGGGGAAGAAGCGGCAATCGCGGACAATGCGCGCAGCCCTGCCGCCTGTCATGGTCGGTAAACGGCAGGACGCGGGCCGACTGGCTTAGCCTGAAAGATCTGTGTACGGTGGATGGGCTGCCCGAACTGATCGGGGCAGGCGTCACATCATTTAAGATAGAGGGCCGCATGAAGCAGCCCGGATATGTCGCGGCCGTGACGGAGATTTACCGAAAATATATCGATCTCTATCTGGAAAAAGGAGCGGAGAGCTTCCATGTCGCGGCAAAGGACAGGAAACGTCTTATGGAGGCGTACTTGAGAAGGGGATACTGCGACGGCTATTACAGCGTCCGCAACGGGAGACACATGCTTTCTCTTGAGCGGCCGAAAAGCGATGGGGAACGGGATATCTCTGCGCCGCAGACAAAAATCCGGGAGAAGATAAAGGGAAAACTCACCCTTGCGCCCGGGGAAAACGCAAGACTTAGAATATTATATGGGAATACAGAGGTGGAAATCGAGGGGGCCGAAGCAAAAAAGGCGATAAACCAACCCGTGACGGAGGAACTGCTGAGGAAGCAGATCGGCAGGACAGGCGACACGGAGTACGAATTTGAATCCCTTGACGTGGAGATGAGCGGAGATGTTTTTCTGCCGGTGCAAAGTCTG
>CANRMH010000069.1 GCA_947631695.1 uncultured Lachnospiraceae bacterium
GCGCGGCGTCGCGGAGAGATTCCGGCGTGATGCGCACGTGGCGCATCGAATCGTACGACATTTCCAATACGAACGGATTTGCCTCCGTGGGTTCCATGATCGTGTATGAGCGCGGAAAACCAAAGAGGAATGATTACCGTAAGTTCAAAATCCGGGGAGTGCAGGGCGCTGATGACTATGCCAGCATGAAGGAAGTCCTGACGAGAAGATTCCGGCACGGACTGGAGGAAATACAGGAGGGGAAGGAACAGGGCAGTTTTACTGCATTTCCCGATCTTATTCTGATGGACGGGGGAAAAGGGCAGGTGAATGTGGCCCTTGACGTGCTGGAGAGCCTTCATCTGAAGATTCCGGTGTGCGGGATGGTGAAGGATGAGAATCACCGGACGCGCGGCCTGTATTATCAGAACCATGAAGTTTCGATCGATAAAAATTCGGAAGGATTCAGACTGATCACGAGGATACAGGACGAAGCGCACCGGTTTGCGATAGAGTTTCACCGGAAACTGCGCGGCCAGGGGCAGGTTCATTCCATTCTGGACGATATACCGGGAATCGGGCCGGCCCGAAGAAAGGATCTGATGAAGCGTTATATGACGCTGGATGCGATCAGGGAGGCCGATGTGGAGGAATTGAAAAAATTGCCGAGCATGAATGAAAGATCTGCAAGGGAGGTCTATCATTTTTTCCATTCCGACGGAAATATAAAAGATAATGGATCGTAAAGGAGAGTGAGAACATGCGAAAAGTGGAAATGAAAAAAGTGGTAAGAAAGATGAATCTGAAGAACCTTACGCCGGATGTTCCTCTGGCGGATAAGGCGGTGGAGGTGCCGGATGTGAATCGCCCGGCCCTGCAGCTGAGCGGGTATTTCGATCATTTTGATTCGGACCGGGTTCAGATTATAGGGTACGTGGAATACACATTTCTGCAGACATTGGACGAAGAAAGAAAGAAAAAAGTGTACGAAAGCCTGCTGTCGTACAAAATTCCATGCATTATCTTTTGCCGGAACCTTCAGCCGGAGGAAATGCTGCTGAAAAAAGCCAATGAGATGCAGATTCCTGTGTTTTCCACCGACGCCAAGACGTCCGGGTTTACCGCGGAGCTGATCCGATGGCTGAACGTCGAATTGGCGCCCTGTATCTCTATCCATGGGGTTCTTGTGGACGTATACGGCGTCGGCGTGCTGATCATGGGAGAGAGCGGAATCGGAAAAAGCGAGTCCGCCCTGGAACTTGTAAAGAGGGGACACCGTCTGGTCAGCGATGACGTTGTGGAGATACATAAAGTCAGCGACGATACTCTGGTGGGAACCGCGCCCGACATCACCCGCCATTTTATCGAACTGCGGGGGATTGGCATCATAGATGTGAAGATGCTGTTCGGCGTTCAAAG
Organism: uncultured Lachnospiraceae bacterium; assembly: GCA_947631695.1. Lineage (GTDB taxonomy): Bacteria > Bacillota > Clostridia > Lachnospirales > Lachnospiraceae > Claveliimonas. Next base: position 1,399 of record CANRMH010000069.1, read on the forward strand.
CGTAAGAGAGACGCAGAACATTGACTTGGTTATTACCCTGGAGGACTGGGATAAGGATAAAGAGTACGACCGTCTGGGACTGGAGGAAGAGTACACGGAATTTCTGGGAAATAAGGTGGTATGCCATCAGCTACCGATCCGGCCGGGAAGGAATCTGGCCATTATCGTGGAGGCTGCGGCGATTAATCACAGACAGAAGAAGATGGGATACAATGCGGCGCAGGAGCTGTACAAGAGAGTGCAGAGGAATCTCGCAAAGAAATAATCAGAAGTTCGGGGGGGATAAATGGATGATGAAATTCTGTTTTGGCATAGATATCGGAGGTACGACGATAAAAGCGGGTCTGTTCACGGAAGAGGGGACCCTGACGGAAAAATGGGAGATCCCCACGCGCACGGCGGATGGGGGCGCCCGTATTCTTCCTGATATCGCCGAATTTCTCCTTACACAGATGCGGCAAAGACAGATAAAAAAGGAGACCGTTCTCGGCGTGGGAGTGGGGATCCCCGCCCCGGTGGGAGAGAATGGAATCGTAAGAAAGACGGCAAACCTGGGATGGGGGTATAAAGACGTAAAGCGCGAGCTTCAGGAACTGCTGGGCGGGATCCCGGTTCAAACGGGAAATGACGCCAATGTGGCCGCTCTGGGAGAAATGTGGATGGGCGGCGGAAAGGGCGAGAAAAATCTGGTTATGGTCACCCTGGGGACCGGCGTCGGGGGAGGCATCATCTATGACGGAAAAATCGCTGCCGGACACAACGGCGCGGGAGGCGAGATCGGACATATCTGTGTGAACGATGGGGAATCCGAACCCTGCGGCTGCGGGAGGAAGGGATGCCTGGAACAGTATGCGTCGGCGACGGGAATTGTAAGGCTTGCATCGGCCAGACTTAAGGAGACGGAGCAGGATACGCTCCTTAGAGGCCGGGAGATCAGTGCGAAGACGGTATTTGACGCGGTCAGGCAGGGGGATCGCGTGGCGTCGGAAATTGCGGAACAATTCGGAAGATACCTTGGATACGCCCTTGCCGATATTGCGGTGATCCTGGATCCCGCCGTCATTGTCATCGGAGGAGGGGTTTCAAAGGCGGGAGAGATTCTGCTGCCCTTCATTGAAAAACCGTTTCTTGAGAGGGCGTTCTTTGCCAATCGGGATACGAAGTTTGTGCTGGCAGAGCTGGGCAACGACGCAGGGATCTGCGGAGCGGCGAAGATGGTGCTTGGCTGAGCGAAAGAAGACAGATATATTTTTTGATGAAACGAGCCGGTTACGATTCATAACCGGCTCGTTTCATATTCATGATTATTTTCCTACGTTGTCGGGGTCGACGGATCGGTCGGGTTGGTCGGAGTTGTCGGATTGGTCGGATTGGTCGGGTTGGTCGGAGTCGTCGGGGTCGACGGATTGGTCGGGTTTGTCGGGTTTGTCGGAGTTGTCGGATTGCTCGGAGTCGACGGATTTGAAGGTGTGTTTTCTTCTTCCTCTTCCTCGTCTTCTTTATCGAACAGAGACCCGTGTCCGGTACACGCCATGTATGGGACGGTTTCCGGAGAAAAATACTCCTTGACGGACGGACAGCCCGGCGACGCCAGAAGTCCGCTTAAGGTACATACGGTTTTCTGTTGGAGCGTATAGGGCATTTCGAACTCCTGGTAAGCCAGATTTTCGTGTACTCTGCTCATAATGCTGCGCCAGATCCGAAAACGATAGGTAGTGTCGATATTGGTCAGGGATTTGTTTTCGTCGTATCCGCCCCACACGGTACAGGTATAATATGGGGTAAATCCGCAGAACCAGAGGTCCACGTCATGGTCGGAGGTTCCCGTCTTGCCTGCCACGGGCATGTTGCTTAATTTTGCCGCGGTACCCGTACCTTCGTCCACAACGGACGTCATGGCGCTGGTCAGCAGGGCGGCCGTCGTGTCTTTCAGAACCGTATGGGTGTCCGCGTTGCCTTCCAGGAGAATATTTCCGTCATGGTCGATGATCTGCGTATACAGGGTGGGGCTGTTATAAACGCCCCCGTTCGCGATGGATGCAAACGCCGCGCACAGCTGATAATTGTATACCCCTTCCGTCAGTCCGCCAAGAGCCAGAGACTGGTTGATATCGCTGTAGATGTCCCCGTTGATCTCAATGGAGTCGTAAACGGTATCGATTCCGAAATTCCTTACATATTCATATCCCAGCTGAGGGGTGATCTCATCGATCATCTTGATCGCGCACACGTTCTGTGAATATTCGATCGCGGTCCGCATGGTAATGTCGCCCATGTATTTTCCCGTCGCGTTCTTTAAGGGAGAGCCGTCCGCGTATTGCCACGGTTCATCCCGGATTACGGTTGCGAGCGTTTTTTCACACGAATCGAGGGCGGGAGCGTATGTGGATAAAATCTTAAAGCACGAACCCGGCTGGCGTTTGGAACCCTTGTACGCCCGGTTCAGGCTCTGGCTTGTCGGTTTTGCCCCGCGTCCTCCCACCAGCGCTTTGATCTGACCGGTCGCCTGATCCATCAGGGTGACGGAAGCCTGCGGCTGCGGCGTCAGAGTGATCGATTCGTCGTAGGTATCGCCCTCCCGGGCGATCGTAGCCTTCCATTGTTCAATGACGCTGCGCGCTTCCTCTTCCGTGGAAAAGAGAAGGCCCTGTTTGTCTCCATAGTTGTCCAGCACAAATTTCTTGATGTTGCCGGATCCGAAGTTCTCGACCGAACCGTCCGCCCGGGTTACCGTGAGGGCGTAGGAAAGGCCGACTTCCTTCAGGTAAGGATAATTGGCGTCGTTATTCATCTCCTCGTCGCAGATCCGCTGCAGCGCAAGATTCTGAGTGGAAATAATTTTCAGTCCGCCGCTGTAAAGGGCGTTGTACGCCTGTGTCTCCGTATATCCGAGACGGTTGACGAAATCGTCGATGATCTGCTGGGAGAGAGCGTCAACAAAGTATGAGTAGGGAGAGTCCTCCCCGATCTGGCTGTTTACGTCCTGGATCCGGGCGTACACGTCGTCCGCCAGAGCCTCGTCGTAGGAAGCCTGATCGATATAACCCTGTTCCAGCATTTTCAGAAGCACTTCATCCCTTCGCACGCGGTTTTCCTCCGGATGCTGCACCGGATCATACTTGGATGGGAACTGGGTGATCCCCGCGATTACGGCCGACTCCGACAGAGTCAGCTCGGACACGTCCTTGTTGAAATATCGCTTGGACGCCGCCTGGACGCCGAGCGTGTTCTGTCCGAGGTTGATCGTGTTCATGTAACTCTCCAGAATTTCATCCTTGGACATTTGCTTTTCGATATTCAGCGCCAGAAACTGTTCCTGAAGCTTTCGCTCTATTTTGTCATAGTTTGTTTTTTCCGCTACGAAATTCGGGAATACGTTATTTTTTATCAGCTGCTGCGTGATCGTGCTGGCCCCCTCCGAGAGGTGATGGGTCATCACGGCTTTCAGAGCCGCGCGGACGATCCCCTGCGGGTCGATCCCGTGATGCTGATAGAAGCGCTCGTCCTCGACCGCCACGAAAGCATGCTGCAGGTATTTAGGAATCTCATCCAGAGATTTATAAACACGATTGGAGCCGGAAGTGATAAAGCGCTCTATCTCCGTGGTTCCGTCGTCCGCGTAAACGAAAGTCGTGTATCCGCTCGGCCGTACGTCGGAAGGCGAAATAGTAGGCGAGTTATCTATGATCCGTTTGATGAACAGAAAACCGCCGGTTACTCCCGCAATCATCACAACGACCATGCAGAGGAGAAAAGCCTTAAAAAGTCTGACACCCAGCCGCTTTCCCTGCATCGTTGTTTTGGACGTGATGGCCTTCTGTTTTTTGGACGCTTTTTGTTTACCGTAATTCATGAGTGAACGCCTCCTTTTATATCTGATTATTATAACAAATTTGTCAACCTAAATAAAGAAAAAAATAAAAACTTCATATTTCAGTAGGAAATTCTTAAGAAATTCGTTATAGTAAGTATATGGAATAAGGCTGCGAAAGGGAGAGGCTATGTTGGAAAATTACCGGATCGTCTATGAAGGCGGAGAGGGAGAGATTACGGAAAAAAAGTCAAAATTTATTGCAACTGTGCAACCGGTGCATTCGGAGGAGGAGGCGCTGGCGTTCATTGAAGCTGTGAAGAAAAAGTACTGGGATGCGAGGCATAACTGCTTCGCTTACCTGATCGGAGACAGGAATCAGCTTCAGCGCTTCAGCGACGACGGGGAACCGGGAGGAACTGCGGGGAAACCGATGCTGGACGTGCTGCTCGGGGAGAGCCTGCACGACGCCGCGGTGGTAGTGACCAGGTATTTCGGGGGCGTGCTTCTGGGAACCGGCGGACTGGTGCGGGCATATTCTTGTGCAGTGAAAGCCGGACTTGCCTCTGCAAAGATCATAACCCGGATTTCAGGTTTTAAACTAAAGATTCTCACAAATTATACTGATCTGGGGAAAATCCAGTATCTTCTGGGACAGAGGAACATTTCCGTACTGGGATCCGTCTATACGGAAGAAGTGGCGCTGGAAGTCCTGACGCCGGGCGTGGAACTGGAGAAAGTCAGGATGGAACTGGCGGAAAGTACCGGCGGAAGAGTGCGGATAAGGGAAGAGGAACCCTGCTTTTTTGCGGAAGTGGATGGACGGGCAGTGATCCTGTAGAGAACTGGAATGAGATTTTTATAAAATTATGTAAATAGCTGTTGCTTTTTCAGATAAAGAAATGTATAATTTATGATGCGGATCGGATGAAAGGAAAAGTGTGTGGATCAACATCATCCACACACTTCATTTCAGGTCTTGTATTTACGAATATATCGAGAGGAACGCATCAGCGAAATTCCGGCTCGATCAGTCCGAACGTACCGTTTTTCCGTTTATAGACCACATTTACCTCATCTGTTTCCGCATTGCAGAATACGTAGAAATCATGGCCGAGCAGTTCCATCTGTACGCATGCGTCTTCCGGATACATGGGCTTGATCCCGAATCTTTTTGTGCGCACGATTTTTACCTCGTCCTCATTTTCATCAGAATCCTCAGATTCAAAGAACTCCTGCCTGAAATTATCCCCGCTCTGATGTCTGGCAACCAGCTTGTTTTTGTATTTCCTCAACTGGCGTTCGATCACTTCCTCTACCAGATCGATGGAGACGTACATATCGCTGCTCACCTGTTCCGAACGGATCAGATTCCCCTTCACAGGGATGGTCACTTCGATTTTCTGGCGTTCCTTTTCCACGCTGAGTGTAACGATGATTTCCGTATCAGGAGTAAAATACCGTTCTAGTTTTCCCAACTTGTTTATGATCGTCTGCCGCAAGTTGGATGTGACATCAATGTTTTTTCCACTAATGATAAATTTCATGCTGTTCAACTCCTTTTTCATGTAATTTTGCAGAACTAAAGTCAGATAACTGCAATCAGAATCAACGTTCTATCTGATATATTTAGTATAACATGTTTGACTTTCGTTGTATAGCTGAAATTATCCTGATTTTTGAAAATTTGTTTCTGCTGAAAAGAAAGGGGTAGATCACCAGAACCCAAACGACCATGAGGAAGTATTGCAGCATTTTTGCGGGGATGGAAGCGCCCAGGATGATCTCCGAACCCTGTTTGATCAGAAGAACGGCGGCAATGCCGATCGCCAGTTTGGGGATCTGGTACCACCTGCGCCGTGTTTTTGTGTCAAATTGTATTTTCGTGCGTTCCACGTACCAGCCTGCCGCAAAGCCCAGCCCTGCGCCCGCGGCTTTGCAGCAGTCGGACGCGAAGGGAACTGCGATGATCCCGCTGCGCAGCAGAAGGAGCGCGTATGCCGCAGCGGCGGCGGAGCAGACTCCAAGAGTAAGAGCGACCAGTTTCAGATGGCGCGTACCGCAGAGAAGGAAGTCTCGAAAATGTTGTACCAGGCAGGAAAAGAAGACCGCCGTCCCTGCGGCGGCAATCACGTCGCGGGGAGTGTGGCAGCCGAGGTACATGCGTGAAAACCCTACCAGCGCAAAGACAAGAATGCACAGCGCTTTCAGAAGGCCTTTTCCTGTTTGGAGCGACAGGGTCACAAACAGGCAACCGGCTCCCTGCGTATGTCCGCTTGGAAAGGAGTATCCGGTCGCTTTTGGGACGGCGCTTTCCACCGCGTGGAAGGAGGGATCCAGAACCCACGGGCGGGGGATGCGGAAAGTGATCTTCAGTACCTGCACCGACAGCCCGGCAGTAAAATAACTGAACCCAAGCTGGTATGCAAGTTGTTTATTTACGCACCAGTACAGTATGCAGATGATGGCAATGACAAATAATTCTTCTCCGAAATGGGTGACCAGCTGCATGGCTTTATCCCAAAACGGAGTCCGCAGCCCTTCCAGCAGCCATAAGAACCCCATATATTTACCTCCGTCCGTCTATTTATAATTGCTCCGTTTTCTAAGTTTTGGATCCAGAATCTTTTTGCGGATGCGCAGCGTCTTCGGGGTCACTTCCAGAAGTTCGTCGGAGTCGATGAAGTCGAGGGCTTCCTCCAGGCTCAGGATCCGCGGAGGGGTCAGGCGGAGCGCCTCGTCCGCGCTGGAGGAGCGGGTGTTTGTCAAATGTTTGGTTTTGCAAATGTTGACTTCTATATCGTCGGTTTTCGCGTTCTGTCCGATGACCATTCCGCCGTACACCTTTTCGCCCGGGCCGATAAAGAGCGCGCCTCTTTCCTGTGCGCTGTACAGGCCGTAGGTAACGGATTCTCCGGTTTCATAGGCGATCAGGGAACCCTGCTTGCGGTATTGGATGTCTCCCTTGTACGGGGCGTAGCCGTCGAACGAGGTGTTCATGATGCCGTTTCCCTTTGTGTCGGTCAGGAAATCTCCCCGGTAGCCGATCAGGCCGCGTGCGGGGATGGAAAATTCCATCCGGGTATAGCCGCTGTTGGAGGTTCCCATGCTGCGCAGTTCGCCTTTGCGGTTTCCGAGCTTTTCGATCACAATCCCGGTGAATTCGTCCGGTACATCAATATATGCGGTTTCCATCGGCTCGAGAAGTTTCCCGTTCGCATCTTTTTTATAGATCACTTCCGCTTTGCTGACGGCAAACTCATACCCTTCGCGGCGCATGTTTTCGATCAGAACGGACAGGTGGAGTTCTCCGCGCCCGGATACCTTGAAGCAATCGGTATTGTCGGTTTCCTCCACGCGAAGGCTGACGTCCGTGTTCAGTTCGCGGAACAGACGGTCGCGGATATGCCGGGAGGTGACGTATTTGCCCTCCAGACCGGCAAACGGGCTGTCGTTGACAATAAACTGCATGGAGATGGTGGGTTCGGATATTTTTTGGAACGGAATTGCGACGGGATCCTCCGGAGAGCAGATCGTGTCGCCGATGGAGATATCCGAGATTCCGGAGATCGCCACGATAGAGCCGACGCCCGCTTCCCGGACGTCCACCTTTTCCAGCCCGTCAAATTCATATAGCTTGCTGATCCTGACCTTTTCCATGCGTTCCGGGTCGTGTTCGTTGACGACCACCGCGTCCTGATTGACGCGGATGGTTCCGTTATCCACTTTTCCGATGCCGATCCGGCCGACATACTCATTATAATCGATCGTACTGATGAGTACCTGCGTCCCTGCCTGCGGGTCTCCCTCCGGCGCCGGGATGTAATCGATAATGGTTTCAAAAAGAGGGATCATATTTTCAGGGCCGTCGTCCAGTTCCA
>CANRMH010000070.1 GCA_947631695.1 uncultured Lachnospiraceae bacterium
GGAGGGAAAGGCTTCCGAGAATGCGATCCTGACCGACCGCGTGATCGACCGCCCGATGAGGCCCCTGTTTCCGAAAGATTACCGGAACGATGTGACGCTGGAGAATCTGGTGCTGTCGGTGGATCAGGACTGCTCGCCGGAGCTGACCGCGATGCTGGGAGCGGCGATCGCTACCTGCATCTCTGATATTCCGTTTGACGGCCCGATCGCTACCACGCAGGTGGGATTGGTGAATGGAGAGTTTGTGTTCAATCCTACGGCCGCGCAGAAGGAAGCGTCCGATCTCGCGCTGACGGTTGCGTCCACGCAGGAAAAAGTGATTATGATCGAGGCCGGGGCGAATGAGGTTCCGGAAGACCGGATGATCGAAGCGATCTTTGCGGCCCACGAGGTGAACCAGAAGATCATTGCATTCATTGCGAAAATTGTCGAAGAGTGCGGAAAACCGAAGCATACCTATGAGAGCTTCGCGGTTCCGGAGGAACTGTTCGATGCGATCCGCGAGATCGTTTCCCCGCAGGAGATGGAGGAAGCCGTCTTTACCGATGAAAAACAGGTGAGGGAGGAAAATATCCGCCGGATTACAGAGAAGCTGGAGGAGGCGTTCGCCGGGAAGGAAGACTGGCTGGCCGTACTCGGGGAGGCGATCTACCAGTATCAGAAGAAGACGGTGCGCAAGATGATCCTGAAGGATCACAAGCGTCCGGACGGGAGGGCGATCGATCAGATCCGTCCGCTGTCCGCCGAGGTGGACCTGATTCCGAGAGTTCACGGATCCGCCATGTTTACAAGGGGACAGACCCAGATCTGTACGATAACGACGCTGGCTCCGCTTGCGGAGGCCCAGAGACTGGACGGCCTGGACGAGGCGGAGACGTCCAAGAGATACATGCACCACTATAATTTCCCGTCTTATTCCGTGGGCGAGACCAGACCTTCGAGGGGACCGGGAAGACGTGAGATCGGTCACGGAGCGCTGGCGGAACGCGCGCTGCTTCCGGTGCTGCCGAGCGAGGCGGAATTCCCATATGCGATCCGTACGGTGTCCGAGACATTCGAGTCCAACGGCTCCACATCGCAGGCCAGCGTGTGCGCTTCCTCCATGTCCCTTATGGCGGCGGGCGTGCCGATAAAGGCGGCCGTGGCGGGTATCTCAGCCGGTCTGGTGACGGGGGACGCGGACGACGATTATCTGGTGCTGACAGATATCCAGGGACTGGAAGATTTCTTCGGCGATATGGATTTCAAGGTGGCGGGTACCCACAAGGGGATCACGGCCATTCAGATGGATATCAAGATCCACGGATTGACGAGGCCGATTATTGAGGAAGCGATCGCGGCGACGAAAAAGGCCAGAACCTACATTCTGGACGAAGTGATGGCGAAGACGATCGAGAGTCCGAGGCCGGAGGTCGGCCCGTACGCGCCGAAGATTATCCAGATGCAGATCGATCCCCAGAAGATCGGCGATGTTGTCGGCCAGCGCGGCAAGACCATCAATGCCATCATCGATGAGACGGGCGTCAAGATCGACATTACGGACGACGGCTCCGTATCCATCTGCGGCGTAGAGCCGGTCGGCATGGAACGCGCAAGAAGGCTGATCGAGATCATTGTGACAGATTTCGAAGCCGGACAGGTGCTGGAAGGGAAAGTCGTAAGCATCAAAGAATTCGGGGCCTTTGTGGAATTTGCGCCCGGCAAGGAAGGCCTGGTCCATATCTCCAAGATTTCAAAGCACAGGATCAAACAGGTGGAGGATGTGCTTACCCTGGGCGACGTGGTAAAAGTGGTCTGCCTCGGAAAGGACAAGATGGGCCGTATGTCTTTCAGCATCAGGGATGTGGCGGAGTAGGAGACTACCCTGTAAAATAATATAAATAGGAGCAGGTTCGCCTGCATGCAAAGCGTGCAAGTCTTTCGGAAACGGGAGGCCTGCACGTTTTTTTGCGTGAATTATTTCAGAAATATCCCGGCGGCCTGAATAAATCTTCGCGCGGAACATATACATGCTTTAAAGAGGTGGACAAATATGCAGGAAGAAAGAATATTAAAAGTGCTTCCCGGAGCGGTCAGGCGGTTGATCGGAAAAGAAAATCTGAAGTTTTCCCAATTGCAGGAGATCAGGCTCAGGACGGGACAACCGTTGATTTTGCAGTATCAGGGGGAGGAAAAGATGGTGGAGCGCGCGCGCGGGACGCCGTATATCGTTACGCCGGAGGATATCAGGGAGACCATGGATTACGTGAGCGGTTACTCCCTGTACGCTTACGAGGAGGAAATGCGGCAGGGATTTATTACGATCGAAGGAGGACACCGGGTGGGTATGACGGGACAGACGATTCTGGAGGAGAGAAGGGTGAAAAACCTGAAATACATTTCCTCCATCAATATTCGGGTGTCCCATGAGATCGTGGGATGCGCCGACGAAGTGTTTCCCTACATTACCTATAACCGGATGCTGGCGCATACGCTGATCCTTTCGCCGCCCGGACGCGGCAAGACAACCCTGCTGAGGGACATTGTCAGACAAGTCTCCAACGGAAACGCATGGGTGAAAGGGATGACGGTGGGCGTGGTGGATGAACGCTCCGAAATCGGGGGAAGTTATCTTGGCGCCGCGCAGAATCATCTGGGGATCCGGACGGATATTCTGGACGGGTGTCCGAAGGCGGAGGGAATGATCATGCTGATCCGTTCCATGGGTCCGCAGATCATTGCGGTAGACGAGATCGGGACGGCGGAAGATGTACATGCCATCGAGTATGCGATGCACTGCGGATGCAAGCTTATCGCGACGATTCACGGGACGTCGGTGGAAGAACTTAAAAGAAAGCCCTCCATAGGACAGATGCTGGAGGAAAAGAGATTCGAGAGATATATTGTGCTGGGAGGCCAAAGACGGATGGGAAGGATTGAAGGAATCTATGATGAGAGCGGCAAACTTTTGTTTCGATCCGGGGAGGAGCGGTGACTGTGATAAAGATCATAGGAAGCATACTGATCATTGCTGCGACGTCGCTTGCAGGATGCCGGGCGGCTATGGATCTCGACGGGAGATATGAGGAATTGAAATATCTTCGGACGCTGATGTATCAGCTGCAGAGCGAGATCCGCTATTCCAGGGCTTTTTTGGGAGAAGCGTTCCGCAGCCTGTCGAGGGAGGCGAAAGCCCCCTATGACGCATGGCTTCGCCAGATGTACCGCTGCATGGAACGCCGGGACGCCGGCAGGTTTGAAAAAATATGGGGCGATACGACCGCACAGTATCTGAGCGGAGTAAAGATACGCAGAGCGGAGATGAAGCAGCTCGTGGAACTGGGCCGCTATCTCGGGACTGCGGACACGCAGATGCAGGTGCGCCATATCGATTTTTTTATCGAACAGATGGATATGGCAATGAAGGAAATGCGGGAGGAACTGCGGATGAAAAAAAGACTGTGTCATTGCCTGGGTGTAATGAGCGGGATTTTTTTTGCGATTCTCCTGATATAGGAGGCGTACATGGAAGTTAATCTGATATTTAAAATTGCGGCGGTGGGAATCCTTGTGTCGGTACTCAGCCAGGTGCTGAAACACAGCGGAAGAGATGAACAGGCATTTTTGACCAGCCTTGCCGGCCTGATCCTGGTGCTGTTCTGGATCGTGCCGTACATCTATGAATTATTCGGGTCGATCCGTCAGCTGTTTATGTTATAGATCAGGAGGAATTGCGCATGAGTGCGGTACAGGTAGGAATTCTGGGGGTAGTGGGAGCGGCGCTTGCCATTCAGTTTAAAAGTGGAAAATCGGAGTATGGGATCTATATCAGCGTGGCGGTCAGCCTGCTTTTGTTCTTCTGTATTGTAGGAAAATTACAGATGATTTTGGATGCCGTGAAAGAGATCGCGGCGGAGATCAGTCTGAATTCCTCTTATATCGGCACGTTGGTTAAAATGCTGGGAATCACCTATGCCGCGGAATTTTCCGCCGGGATCTGCAGGGACGCTGGGTATGGGGCTATCGCCTCGCAGATCGAAATTTTTGCAAAACTTGCGATCCTGACGCTGGGGATGCCCGTTCTTCTGACGCTGCTTGAGACGATAAAGGAATTTTTAACATGAGCCGGGGAAAAAAGAAACGGCTGCGCAAACTGTACATGCGGGCGCTTGGCGCCCTTATATTCCTCAGCGTGTGGGCGGCGTGCGCAGCGGATGCGGGGGCGTCTCAGACGGAAACGGATCAGGTGTGGGACAGCGCGGGAAATGCGATGATGCAGCAGTTCGACTATGACGGGATCGACCAGTCCCTGAAGGAACTCTTCCCGGAGGAAAAAATGGACTTCCGGGAAACGGTGTCCGCATTGATGAAGGGCGACACAAAAGCGTCCTGGGAATTGCTGAAAAAGCTGGCCGTCGATCAGCTTGCCTACGCTTTCCGGGTAAATAAAAGCAATCTGGTACATATTTTACTGATTGCCCTGATCGCGGCGGTTTTTACTAATTTTTCAAACGCTTTTCAGAATAAGCAGATTTCCGAGATCAGTTTTTATATCCTCTATCTGCTTTTGATCGCGCTGTGCCTGGATTCCTTTCAGGCCGCCGTTGACTGGGTGGGGGGCGGGGTGGAAAAGCTGCTCTCCTTCATGAAGGTCCTGGGGCCGGTGTATTTTGCCGCGGTGGCTGTGGCAAAGGGAAGCGTGACCTCGGTGGCATTTTACAATCTGATCCTGCTTCTGATCTTCCTGATCGAACTTTTTATTCTTAAATTTTTGCTGCCTGCCGTCCATGTATATATAATGATCCGGCTTTTGAACCATCTTTCCGGGGAGGAATACCTGTCCAGATTCGCGGAACTGATGGAGACGGTAATAGCGTGGACGCTGAAGACCCTGCTTGCCTGTGTGATCGGACTGAATGTGGTGCAGGGACTGATCGCGCCTGCCGTGGATTCGGTAAAGAGAAGCGCGCTTACCAGAGGGGCGGAAGCAATCCCCGGGGTGGGGGACGCGATAGGGGGAGTGACGGAGGTCGTTCTCGCGGCGGCGGTACTGGTAAAAAACAGCATTGGCCTGGCAGGAATGACGGTGTGCGCCGCGCTCTGCGCAGGCCCGCTGATCCAGGCCGCGGCAATGACGCTGATGTACAGGCTGGCGGCCGCGGTGATACAGCCGGTCTCGGATAAAAGGATCGTCGGCTGCATTTCGGGGATCGGAGAGGGATGTCAGCTTCTGGTAAGGGTCGTCTTTACGGTCGGCGTTCTGTTCTTTATTACCATCGCGGTTGTCGCCGCCACCGCGGGAAGGACTTAGGCGTGCGAAGAAGGAGGAGGACATGTTTGACTATCTGTATGAGTGGATCCGGAATCTGTCCTGTTATATGGTGCTGGTCACTGCGTTTGTGCAGATGATTCCGAATCAGGCGTATAAAAAGTATATTCGTTTCTTTACGGGGCTGCTTCTGATCCTCCTGCTCGTCACGCCTGTTTTTAAGCTTTTTGGAGTGAAGCAGGATTTTTCCGAAATATATGAGAGCAGGCTTTACGAACAGCATATGCGCGAGATAGAGGAGGCTTCCAGATATCTGGAATCTGTGGACGTCGGCGATTATCTGCCGGAGGCGGAGGAAGAAGAGAAAGGTATGCGGATGGAGGATGTAAAGATCGGATGGTAGAAAAAAAGCGGGATATGAAGATCAGCGAAATGTTTTCGGGTGAAAAATGGAAAAAGATAATGAGGAAAGACCGCCTGCTCATTATGCTTCTTGCGGGGACTCTTCTGGCCGTCGCCGCTCTGCCCGTCTCGGAAAAGCGTAAGGAAAAACAGGAAGCGGGCGGTTCAGATTCCTCTGAGGCGGCTGCTTCGGGCGGCGGAAGCGAGTCCTATGAAACCCGTATGGAAAAACATCTGGAGGATATCCTGTCCCAGGTAAAGGGCGTGGGAAAGGTGAGGGTAATGATAACCCTGAAGGAATCCTCTGAAAAAATCGTGGAGAAGGACCGGGAAATTTCAAATGAAACCGTGAAGGAGGAGGACGGGGAAGGCGGGGTAAGAACGACCGGGAACAATTCATCGGCGGAGACGACGGTATATGGAAAAGGAGGTGAGAGCGGCATTATGGGAGAGGACGGGGAGCAGAACCCCTATGTGACGAAAGAGAAAAGCCCCGTCGTCGAGGGGGTCGTCGTAATCGCGCAGGGAGGAGATAACGCGGTGGCCGTGCAGGAGATAACGGAAGCGGTTCAAGCATTATTTGCAATAGACACGCATAAAATCAAAGTAATGAAACTGAATTAAAATGAAAGCAGGAGGGTGAACAGTGAAACGCGTATTTTCAAAAAATCAGGTAATTATTGCCGCCCTTGCCGTCATGATCGCAGTTGCCGGCTATTTGAATTATTCCGGACGGATCTTCGGAGGGCAGAAGGACGCGGCGCAGACCAGCGGGGACATGGCAAATAAGGAACTTCTGGACATTTCGGAAGAAGATCTGGAGGAGACGGACGGGGACATCCAGAGCCAGGATAACGAGGCGGCGGACGGCACGGTGGAGGGAATCCCCGGCGAGGCGGTGCTTACAGGCACAGACGTGGACGCGGTGGTGGCGGAGGCAAAAGTCAGCCGCGAACAGGTGAGGGCAAAGAATAAGGAATCTTTGATGGAAATTATTGATAATGAGAACCTGACCGACGAGCAGAAGCAGGAGGCGGTCAGCCAGATGATCGCAATGACCGATCTGACGGAGAAGGAAGCGGCGGCGGAAACCCTTCTGGCGTCCAAAGGATTTACGGAGGCGGTTGTAAGCCTGACCGCGGAGAGCGCGGACGTCGTGGTGAACGCGGCGGAGCTGAGCGAGGCGAATCTTGCGCAGATTGAGGATATTGTCGCCCGCAAGACAGGGATCTCTCCGGAGAATATTGTGATTACGCCGATCCACGCCGAGGAGACGGCGCAGGAGTAATAGTTGTTGATTTTGTACAGGAAACGGGTGACACGGCGGAAAAAATATGGTAAAATACTTACATTAAAAAGAAGGAGGTACAAGGGAAAAAATGAAGAAAATGAAAAAATTGCTGTCGTTTGCGCTGCTTGCCGCGATGGTGGTGCAGATGACGGTGACGGCTGCGGCGCCAATGTCATTTAGTTAAGGCATTGGTGGGGCACTTCTTTTTGGACAGAGATATTGGAATTCCTATCTCTGTCCATTTTTTGTATGGCAATAAAATAAACCACCTGCTCGGCAGGTGGAGGGAATAGCTTTAGCTTCAAGTAAAAAAACTTCTATGATTGCTTTTGTGTGTTACAGGACTGGCTCTGAACAACACAAAAAGACAGATTGTCATCTGCCTAAAAAAGCGATATACTTTTACAGAGGTTAAGCTACTCGGTACAGAAAACTTACCGCCGACTTGGGTCTGACTTTGCGAGGGTTTGATCGCCCAGGTCTGACCGGCAAAAGATTCTTCTGTATCAGCTTCTCAACATTAGGTGGAGAAATGTCATTTCTCAGGAAATACCGACATATATGAATCGCTATCGTGTAATTCATCTGGTATACATGCTTTGTATCTTTTTGACGGATTACTACATTCATTGTGATAATCTCACAATAATTATAGAGAATCAGACGTGCATAGATTTCCTGCATGATATACTCCACCTTTTTTGAATGGAAACAGCTTAATCCAATCGCATATTTCAATTCCCGGAAGGATGTCTCTATTCCCCACCTCATTGCATAAAGCTTTTTGATCTCATCCATGGGGAATTCTGCTTTCGGCAAGTTTGTAATAATACACTCATAGGAGTTCTCTGTAATGGCAAACCGCACAACACGAAAATCCATAGGGTAGAACGCCCTTTTGTGTAAATCCATGTAATCAAACGGACTCTTTTTATCAATACGCTTATAAAGTTCCGGATGTGCCTTTACTTCGTTCGTCTGCTTTCGGGTTAAGATCAAATGCATGTCATGGTCAAACTCATCTTTCCTGGGGAGATGGTGGAAACTTCCTGTCATACTGCCACCGCCTCCATCTTTCACACGGATTAGATAATACATCCCTTTTTCTTGTACATGCGCAAAGATATTGTAGGTTTCATATCCTCTGTCAGCAATAAAAATAGTTTTCTTTTCCCCATGATATCGATCAATCATCTGTGTCATCGCCAAAGATTCATTCTCCCTACGTGCTGGTTGGATGATAGCATCCACATACCTTTTACTGCACAAGTCAAAAAGTGCATTCAAATGGAGCTGATTGTATCCTTTGTCAGTTGGGTTTGACTGAAAATAGGTATCCCCATCTTTGGGATTGAGAGCGATGTTTAAATCAGAGCCATCACAGGCCAACAATTGATATCCATTATATTTTTTCTCAAGAGGGAAACAGGAATTAAATTCGTGAAACAAGAATGCCCATGTTTCCAGAAGGATTTTGTTTCTCTGCTGGCTAAAGGCAGATGCCGAGGGGGTATCTGGGGAAAACTTAAAATAATCCAACAGTTCCTTCTTAATAGAAGAACTTTCCATAGACAGAATCAATTGGATTGTAGATGAAAAGTCAAGTTTCCGGGTACGCGAAAAATCCGTAGAAGGATTTTTGGAAAACAGCCAGGGAACGTCAGCCATTTCTCCGATTAAAGACAATAATTGATTTTTAACCTGTTCTGCAAATATCATAGGCGTTACCTCCGAAAATGTATTACATTCAAGTGGCTTCGCCGCAAATTTTTAGATATTTGTCAAGTGTTTTTTGAAAAAAGTTACAAAAAAAGAGCAGGGTACATATTTCTACATACCTTGCTCTGGAAGGAGCAACCTGGCCAATGCCTTAACTAAATGACATTG
>CANRMH010000071.1 GCA_947631695.1 uncultured Lachnospiraceae bacterium
TCTCCTTCCGCTTTCCTACATGATCCCCGCTATTTGCGCCGCAAGAATCCTGATCCCTCCAAAGGCGGCCAATGTCAGCGCCGCCGTCCCCTCCATCAGCCTTGCGGCCCTCAGAATGTCCTCCGGCTCGATCGGTCTTGTATCGTCTCCGATGTAAGGCTTTTCATACAATTTTCCAAAATAAAATGCGTCTCCGGCCAGCCGTACGTTCAGCGCCCCGGCGCACACCGCCTCCGTATGGGCGGAGTTGGGACTCGCGTGTTTGTTCCTGTCTCTCCGGTAGATCCGCCGGGCATTTTCCGCATCCAATCCAAGAAGCTTCGCGCTTACGATCATCAGCGCTGCGGAAATCCTCGCCGGTATGTAGTTGAGGATATCATCCAGCTTCGCCGCCGCACGCCCAAAATACCGGTAACGCTCATTCCGGTATCCCACCATGGAATCCATCGTGTTGATCGCTTTATAGAAAAATCCGGCGGCCGGTCCTCCCAACAGCATGAATAACAAAGGGGCCGTTACTCCGTCCGTAGTATTCTCCGCTACCGTCTCAACAGCCGCTCTTGTCACGCCAGCCATGGTAAGATCTTGCGTATCCCTTCCCACGATCATGGAAACGGCCCGCCTGGCATTTTCCAGATCGCCCTTCTTCAATTCCCGGTAAACTTTCCGGCTTTCTTCCCTCAGAGATCTCGCCGCAAGAAGCTGATAACTCCAGAAACATTCCAGAGCAAACCCGAGATGCGGATGGTTTCTTCCCAGAACTCTCAAAAGAACCGCCGGGATCCCCGCAAAAACGCCCGTCACGGATACGCAGAGCAGGATCCCCGCCGCAAAAAGTCCTCTGTCAGAGTTCCCAAAAATTCTGCGAAGCGCTTTTTCCATCCACTGTATCATCCCACCCATCAGACGGACCGGATGGTAGAGCCATACCGGATCTCCCAGTATGCCGTCCAGCAAAAAGCCCGCCGTACAGACCAAAAATAATCTCATATTTTTTTCATCTCCACCAATCGCTTCTCCCCCTGCATCCATGCCGTCTCGTCCAGATACACCTGATATCCGTGTCCGTTGGGAGTCTGCCAGCGATAGAACTCCCGCCCTTCCGGATCGTAGGAAGAAAGGAGCGCCATGATCGTACCTCCATGCGCTACCACCGCGGCTCTCCCGCAGGACATCCGCGCCAGCGTCCTTACCAGTCTCTCCATCCCACGCTCGCAGCGATCCCGGAACACCTCCATATTTTCTCCCCGCGGAAACGCATACCTTCCGCCTGAGTCAAGCCAGTTCCGATACTCAGGCAAATCCTTCAGTTCCTCATATGTCTTTCCCTCAAACAGCCCAAAATCGCACTCCCTGAATTCCTCCCATTCCAGAATCTTCTTTTCGGGATACAGGAATCGCGCCGTCTGCACGCAGCGTTTCATCGGACTTGCTATCACGATCTCCACGTCGGGATAAGACGGCAGCGGCGCACGGTAACTTTCCGCATCCAGCTCCTCATCCGTGGAACCGATATACTGACGCTTCCGATTTCCCTCCGTAGCCAGATGCCTGATCATGATCAGTTCCATATCACACCTCCCGCTATCGCTCCGGTCAACATCATAAGTTCTGCAAGCTGCAGAAAATATCCGGCAAGATCTCCGGTAAACCCTCCGAACTGCCGCCTGCCAAGCGCGGTGGCGTACAAAAAAGTCAGCACCGCCGCGATCAGCGCTCCCGCCGCGCAGCCGGCGTTCATCCAAATCATAACCGCCGCAGAGATCAGAAAGCAGGCCGCCGTCGCCACGCGCACGCGCACTTTCGCCGCCCCGTCCTGGAACATCCGAAACAATCCGCTCTCCTTAGCCGCGGGAACCGTCGCAACAATGAACCCGCTCATCGCTCTGGAAACCGTAAAAACGCAGGACGCCGTCCCCAGCGTCTCCAGAGTAACCTCACTCCATACGGCCGCATTCCACAACAGATAACAGCCAAGTCCCAGAACGGCAAACGCGCCCACGCGGGAATCCGCCAAAATCTCAAGTTTCCTCTGCCTGTCTTTGCCGGACGCAAGCGCATCCACAGTATCCATAAAGCCGTCCAGATGAATGCCTCCGCTGATCAGGACGGGCAGAACCGTCAGCCCGGCTCCGCGCATCACAGAGCCGCAGCCGCAGCAAAACATCAGCCGCCCTGCCAGATATTCGCAAAAACCAATGATCACCCCTACCGCCGGAAAGAAACACATGGCGGATTTCATGTTTTCGCGGTCCCATCCCACATTCGGCATGGGAATCCTTGAATACATGGATATTGCGATCACAAAAGACTGTATCAGTTTCATATCGATCCTTCCTGTCCGTTCTCCTGCCGCTCTACCGCAGAATTTCATACGGTTTCAGCTTCATTTCCTCAAAGGTACCCATCTGCCGGTACACCTGAAGTCCCATTTCCAGCACCGGCATCACCGCAACCGCGCCGCTTCCCTCTCCCAGACACATTCCGCAGTCCAGAAGAGGCGACAGGCCCAGCGCGTCCAGAAGCAGCATCCCCGCAGGTTCCGCCGGAACATGCGACGGGAGCATATAATCCGCCGCCGCGGGAGCCAGACGGGCCGCGCACAGAGCCGCAGCCGCGGAGATCAGCCCGTCTATAACGATCGGAACCCCATACGCAGCGCCTCCCAGGTAGGCGCCGGTCATCCCCGCGAGATCCAGTCCGCCCACTTTTGAAAGTACGTCCGTCACATCGGACGCATCCGGACGAAGCCTTTCGAGCGCCCCGTCGATCAGCTCTACCTTCCTCTGCCATCCGGCGAGATCCAGTCCCGCGCCCCTTCCGGTCACTTCTCTTGCCGGGAGGTTTAATAGGCAGGCTGCAACCGCGCTGCTTGTCGTGGTATTTCCGATTCCCATCTCTCCCGTCGCCAGAATTTCGTATCCCTCCTGTTTTTTCTCCCTCACCAGGCGGATTCCCACATTCATCGCCCTTTCGGTCTCTTCCCTTGTCATTGCCGGCTCTTTTCTGAAATTCCGGGTGCCGTAAGCCACTTTATCCTCAGGTCTGGTCACCGCCGGCACGTCGCGGGCCATACCGTTATCTACAGGGAACACGTCCACGGAAGCCGCGCGGCTCATGATGCACACACTGGCGTCCCCCGACGCAAAATGTTCCGCCACCACAGCCGTCACTTCCTGTCCGGTCTGAGTCACTTTTTCCTCCACGATTCCGTTGTCTGCGCAAAAGATCAGCAAACCTTTTTTATTCAGCGTATAATCCGCCGTCCCCTTCATCCCGGCCATCCGGATCACCGCTTCTTCAAGCTTTCCCAGGCTGAACAATGGCTTTGCAACCGACATCCACCTTTTCTTTGCCTGCTCCATGCTGGTCTGATCCGCAGGATGGATTCGTTTTAAGATACTCTCAAGTTTCATCCCTGTTCCTCCTGCACTCCGCTGTGAAGCGCTCCGCCACCGCCGGATTGGACTCCAGATAAAGATGCGGATATCCGGCAAACAGATTCCCTTCCATATGAATACATCTCCACGCGGTTTTTCCATCCGGCTTCACCGCAGTACATGCCCTGCCGTTGTCAGAACTGTCCCAGTAATGGAATTCATGTCCGCGGATCTCTTCCCCTCTGTGCAAAAACGCCCCGTCGCGATCCGCAGTTAAGGTCAGATACCCAAACCGAACCAGCCGTTTCCTTCTCTCCGCTTTGGCCGCGATCACTCCCGCCATCGAATAACATATGCCATCCGCTCCTTCCATCCGCTCATGCAGATACATAAAGCCTCCGCACTCCGCCAGACAGGGGAGTCCCCCGCGGATTCTCCTTCGGATCTCCCGCAGCAGTTTCTGATTTCCTGACAGGCGATCGGCGTACAGTTCCGGATAACCTCCCCCAAGGATCAGCCCGCCGATCCGGTCGGGAAGCTTTTCATCCCTGACAGGGCTAAACGGAACCAGTTCGCATCCCAGCCTCCTGAAGAGTTCCAGATTGTCCCGGTAATAAAAGCAAAAAGCCTGATCCCTCGCCACGGCGACCCTGACTTTGCGCGCCGTCCCGCCGCGCTCGAAGCGCCGCTCTTCTCCTGCCGGGGATATTTCCATATCATCCGCGATCGTCTCCGCTTCCTCCGCGATCCTTTGAACCGCCTCCATATCTACCGTTCTCTGGAACACTTCCCCGGCATGCTCCGCCCATGTCCTGTACTCTGTAAATTCCTCCGGCGTCACCAGCCCCAAATGCCTGCTCTCAAGACAGAACGCTTCATCCTCCGGCAGATAACCCACTACCGAAACCGAATGGCCCATTTGCGCAAGTTCTTCCTCTATCATGCTCTTCATCCGGGGATAGACGGCCGGGGAGATCCGATTGAGCAGGATCCCCCGAATATGGCTGTCCGGATGAAACTCCATCATTCCCTTGAGAAGCGCAAGCACGGATCTTGACATTCCCCTGCAGGACACCACCAGGATCACCGGGATCCCCAGAGTTCGCGCCACCTCCCAGGAACTGGCCCGCTCCGAGTCAAACGACATACCGTCATAATATCCCATCACTCCCTCGACAACAATCATATCGTTTCCCCTTGCATGTCGGGCGTACACTGCGCGGAGACGGTCCGGTTCCAGGAAAAACAGATCCAGATTTTCCGACTCCGCACCCAGCGCTTCCCTGTGAAACATCGGGTCAATATAATCCGGGCCGCACTTACAGGCAGCCACCTTCCTTCCCTTCTGCCGGAGGGCCTCCATCAGCGCACATGCGGCAACCGTCTTTCCGCCGCCGCTTTTTACCGCTCCGATCATCACTGCGGGGACTTTCATTCTTCATTCCTTCCCTCTGTCACAATATAGATTGGATTCTGTCCCTTCATCATATAGGCTGATCCAAAGGCGGACTGCGCCGCCGTCAGCTGCAGGATCCGCAGGTTCCGGAGAAGCCCCTCCTCAACCGCCTCCATGACCCTGCGCATAGTGCCAAGAGAGATGGCGGTAAGCACTACTTGCGCCTGAGGATTTTTTTCCTTTACACACTGCAGGATCTCTTTTAAATTACCCCCGCTTCCCCCGATAAACACATGGGTGGGAGGTTCCAGTTCCCCGAGCGCTTCCGGCGCCGTTCCTTCTATGACCTCGACCTGATCCGCACAAAATCTCTGCTTATTCTTCCGGATCAGCTCGCATCCCTCGTGTTTTCTCTCAACGGCATATATCCTGATATCCTCCCATATCTCGGCCGCCTGAATGGATATGGATCCGGTTCCCGCTCCGATATCGTAAAGAACCGCGTCTCTGGTGATCGAAAGTTCCGCAAGAACAGCGGTGCGAACGATTTCCTTTGTCATGGGGATGCCACCCGGCCCCTCTTTGCGTATCCACTCTTCGTCCCTGATCCGCCAAAACACCTGCGTCTGAGGCGAAGGATTCTCAATCAGGATCACAGCCAGTTCCCCGAAATCCTCAGGGCGGATCTCACCGCCTTTTTTGGTGATAATGCTCTCATCCGGATAGGAAAGCCTGTTTCCGATATGTACGGTCACATCGTCGAGATGATAGAAACGCAATTTTTCACAGATCTCCGTCTTCGGTTCTTTTCCCAGGAGGGCAAACGTCTTTCGATTATGGACAACCGCATGGATCAGATTGGCTCTTCTTCCGTGCATGCTGAGAATCCTGGCATCCTCCCATGTCGTCCCGAGCTTCGCGGCAAAATATGCGACGGAAGAGATCCCGGGCAGCATCGTCACCTCATAATCCTCAAAAAATTCCGCCATTTTTTTTGCTCCGCTGTAAAACCCGACGTCCCCGGAAAATAACGCCGCACAGTTTAAAAACTCCGGATGTTCGTCCAGATACCGCCGGATCTGCCGCGGGCGGTATTCATGAACGCAGGGTTTTCCCGGCATTTTGAACGGATCCGCCACGCGGGCGGCCCCAACGATCACATCCGCCTGTCTCAGCGCATCTCTTGCCTCTTCCGTCAGGGTTTCCGGCGTTCCCATGCCGATCCCGATCAAAAAAATCCGTCTTTTTCCGTTATCCATTGGCATATCCTCTCGGCGTGATCATTTTGTCCTCACGCATGAATGTCCTCTCATTCCCAATATAAACCGTAGTGAACATATCTACGGAAATTTCCTTTAATTGTTCCAGGGAGAGTATCCTGTAAGTCTCCCCCTCCCTGCCGATGTTACGCACGATCCCGCATATGGTATCCGCCGGTTTATATTCCAGCACACACTGGCAGGCCCATCTCAGGTAACCGGCTCTTTTCTGGCTGGACGGATTGTACAGGCAGATTACAAAGTCCGCCATCGCAGCCGCGCGCAGCCTTCTCTCTATTTTCTCTCTTGGAGTCATAAGGTCGCTCAGGCTGATCACGGCAAAATCATGCATCAGCGGCGCTCCAAGTATCGCCGCTCCTCCTGACGCCGCCGTAACTCCCGGGATCACCTCAAGTTCCACGGACGGGTATTCCACCTTGATCTCATACAAAAGCCCCGCCATTCCATAGATCCCGGCATCCCCGCTGCACACGACAGCCACCTCAGATCCTTTTTTTGCTTCCTCAAACGCCATCCGGCACCGGTCGGTTTCCCGGCGCATGGGCGTAGTCAGATATCTCTTATCCGGAAATTCTTCCCGGATCAGATCCACATAGACGGGATAGCCCACGATCACCGCGCTGCGCTCCAAAACCTCCCTCGCATGGATCGTCATCTGTCCGCCGCCCCCGGGGCCGATCCCCACCGCATACAATCTACTCATCTTTCATATCCTCCCCGCAGGCTTTCCGAAATCCCGTAGAAAAATCCGGATGATACAGTCTGGATCTCTCATATCCGCCCTCCAAAATTCTTCCCACCACTATCAGAGCGGTTTTTCGGATCCCGTATCCATCCGCCGTCTCCTGCAGGGTCGCCACCGTACAGCGGCACACTTTTTCCTCCGGCCAGGTAGCCTTGTATACGATCGCCGCCGGCGTATCCTTCGCGTATCCTCCCGCGATCAGAGCCTCGGACAGTTTTCCAAGCATTCCCGTACTCAGGAAGATTACCATCGTCGCCTGATGCGCGGCGAAGCTCTCGATCGTCTCACGCTCCGGCACAGGGGTTCTGCCCGCCATTCTCGTGATCACCACGGACTGCGAGATCCCCGGAAGCGTGTACTCCGCCTCCAGCGCAGCCGCCGCCCCGCAGAACGAGCTGACTCCCGGACAGACCCGGAAGGCGATCCCCTCCCGCCTCAGGACGTCCATCTGCTCCCGGATCGCCCCATAGAGCGACGGATCGCCCGTGTGCAGCCGCACCACACGCTTTCCTTCCCGCTCGGCGCGGATCATCACTTCCATCACTTCCTCCAGCGTCATGCGGGCGCTGTCAAATGTCTCGCAACCCCTCCGGCACCACATCAGAAGTTCCGGATTCACCAGCGACCCGGCATAGACGACCACATCCGCCGTCTCAAGAAGTTCCTTTCCCCGGACGGTGATCAGATCGGGCGCGCCCGGGCCCGCCCCCACAAACCAGATCATGTCCGTCCCTCCTTCACAATCAGCAGGGAAAAGTAACCTGCCGCGTCAGGTATTTCCTCCACATTCTGATAGACCCGCTCCGTCTCCATCCCGCAGTTCTCCACCATACGGGCCTGCAGGCCCCTGCGGGCGACCGCGCGCTTTACATCCGGCATTTTTCTGCCCGCCTTCATCAGCACCTTCGTTCCCGGAAGCGCCAGGCCTTCCTCGATCTGATACGAAGCCGGGAGGATATGGAGTTCCTCCATATTCTCCGCCAGTCCGGTATTCAGTCTGGCAGCCGCCGCGCAGAAGGACGGGATCCCCGGGATCATCCGCGTGTCAAATCCCTGCCCGGACAACCGGCTCTGCAGATACAGCCAGGTAGAATAGATCGACGGGTCTCCAAGCGTGAGATATGCCACGGAGTTTCCGTCCCTTAAATATCCGGCGGCCATCTCCGCGTTGCTGTCATGGATCCTGCTCAGAATTTCCTTCTCCTTCCTCATGGGCATCGGAAGCAGCAGCCTTGCCTTGCCGCAAATCTCCGGAACCGCCGACAGGGCGATCTGATATGCGGCACACGCTTCCAGGATTTCCGGATATGCGCTCGTTTCCCCTTTTGCCTCATAAACTGCCGACCGAAACTCCGGATGCGAGACGGCAACGGCAACGATCTCACATTCCCGTATGATCCGGATCGCCTTCAGAGTCATCAGTTCCGGATCACCCGGACCCACTCCGATCCCGTAGAATATTCCCTTCATGGTTTTGTTTCCCTCCTGATCTTCCGGGACAGCTCGTCCGCCGCCGTCGTCCTGCCCAGTATCTCCCGGTCATTTGCAAATACCACCGCGCCGATCTGCAGGCCTTTGCCCGCGCGCTGCCGCAGATGGTACTCGATCCGCTCCAGAATCGTCTCGGCCGCGGCCTCCCAGACTCCGCAGCGCTTCAGAAGTCCGACCGCCTCCTCCGTGGTGACGCAGCGCATGACCTGACGAACCACATCCGGCCCGGCTCCCGCCATAGCCGCGTGGACGCCCAGCACTTCCATCCTGCCGTCCGCCTGCCGCGAATGGGTGTTCATCACCCCCGCCGCCAGCTTCACCAGCTTGCCGATATGACCCGCCAGCAGAATCCCCTTCATCTCCAGCCGGACCGCATCGTCGATGGCCTCCCCGATATAATTGCTGCACTTCACCGCGATCCGGTCGTCAAACCCTGCCGTCCGCCTCAGAAAATCCGCCCCGTAATTTCCCGGAACCACATAGCAGTAGTCACAGCCGTTCTCCTTTAACAGTTTCATCT
>CANRMH010000072.1 GCA_947631695.1 uncultured Lachnospiraceae bacterium
GATCATCTGATGGGGATCACCCATGTGGTCAGGGGGAATGAATATCTGTCTTCAGCCCCCAAATACAACCGGCTGTACGAGGCTTTTGGCTGGGATGTCCCGGTCTATGTCCACTGTCCTCTGATCACGGATGAAAATCATAAAAAACTGAGCAAGAGATCCGGGCATTCCTCCTATGAGGATCTTTTGGATCAGGGCTTTGTATCGGAAGCGATCGTGAACTATGTGGCGCTGCTCGGATGGTGTCCCGCGGACAACCGGGAGATTTTCTCCCTGGAGGAACTGGTCTGCGCGTTTGATTACCGCCATATGAGCAAGTCCCCGGCGGTATTCGATATTGTGAAGCTTAAGTGGATGAACGGGGAATACCTGAAAGCGATGGATTTTGAAAAGTTTTTCCTGATGGCGGAACCGTACATCCGTGAAACGGTGACGCGCGACTGCGATCTGCGAAAGATCGCGGCCCTCGTTAAGACCAGGATCGAAACCTTTTTCGATATCAAAGACCAGATTGATTTCTTTGAGAAGCTCCCGGAATATGACGTTTCCATGTACTGCCATAAGCGGAGCAAGAGCAATGAGGAAAGTTCGCTGAAAGTGCTGCGCGATCTGCTTCCGATCCTGGAAGAACAGGAGGATTACAGCAACGACGCTCTGTATTCGGTCCTGTCGGATTATGTGTCGTCCGGAGGATACAAGAACGGGTATGTGATGTGGCCGGTTCGGACAGCCTTGTCCGGAAAGCAGAGTACTCCGGGAGGGGCTACGGAGATTATGGAAGTGCTGGGAAAGGAAGAGTCGCTGAGAAGAATCCGGGAAGGCATAGCACGTTTGGAAGCGAGGTAGGGAATGCGGTTAAACGACGCGCAGGAAAGAGCGGTCCGCCACGGCAGGGGGCCGTGCATGGTACTGGCCGGCCCGGGATCCGGGAAGACCATGACCATCGCCGCGAGAATTGCATATCTGATCCAAAAATATAAAGTAAGGCCAGAAGAAATTCTGGTCATTACTTTTACCCGCCGCGCGGCCGGCGAGATGAGCCGGAGGTTTCGCCGCGTCATGGGAGACAGAGATCTGCCGGTCACGTTCGGGACCTTTCACGGCGTGTATTTTGAGATACTGAAATGGGCTTACGGGCTGACGGCGAAAAATATTCTGACCGGGGAAGAAAAATGCCGGCTCCTGAAAACGATTTTAAATTCTCCGGAATTTCCCCGCGATATGGAAATCCTGGACGAAGCGGAACTGCTCCGTGATTTGACTGCCGAGATCGGGAGGGTCAAGAATGCGGGACAGAATGCCGAAAATTACGAATCGGAAACGGTGGGCGCGGTATTTCCGGAACTTTTCCGCCTGTATGAAAAGCGCAGGAAATCCATGCGAAAAATTGATTTCGACGATATGCTTGTTCTTTGTCTGGATCTTTTCCGGAGACGGGAGGATATCCTCCGAAAATGGCAGGAAAGATTCCGGTACATTCTGGTGGATGAATTTCAGGATATCAATCGGGTGCAGTACGAAGTCCTGAAGCTTCTGGCCCTGCCGGAAAACAATCTGTTTGTTGTGGGGGACGACGATCAGTCCATCTATGGATTCCGGGGCGCGAGACCTGAGATCATGCTTGGATTCGGGAAGGATTACCCGGATGCCAGGCAGATCCTCCTGAATATCAATTACCGTTCCGGCGTCAGCATCGTTGACGGCTCTCTCCGGGTGATCGCCCACAATCAGAACAGGTTTCCGAAAGAAATTTTCGCGGCGAGGGAAACCGAGGGGGAAATCCGCGTGCGGAAATTGCAGGATACAGCCGAACAGAGCAGGTATGTGACCGGTCAGATAGAAAAACTCAGGCGGGAGGGATACCGTCTGGATCAGATTGCCGTATTGTTCCGGACAGCCTCCGACGCAAGAATGCTTGCGGAGCGAATGGCGGAACACGGTATTCCGTTTTGCATGAAGGAGCGGGTTCAAAGTATTTACGACCATTTTATCGGAAGAAATCTGCGCAGTTATCTGTATCTGGCCGCCGGGAAGAGGGACAGACGTTATTTCCTGGACATTATGAACCGCCCTGTGCGTTATCTGAGCGGGGAGAGCATGGAATCGCCCGTCGTCCTGTTCGAGGATCTGAGAAAATTTTACTGCGATAAAATCCGGATGCTCGATCGGATCGACGAGATGGAGAACAACATCCGGACGATGGAGGGAAGCACCCCGTATGCCGCCGTGCAGTATATTCGGAAAAAGATCGGATATGACGGCTATCTGAGAAAATACGCGGAAGAACATTGCGTGAACGAGGACGAGTTGTTTGAAATCTTGTGTGAGATCGAGGATGGCACAAGGGAATTTCGGACGATCGAAGAGTGGCTTTCCCATGTGGAGCAGTGTGTGAACGCCCCGCAGGATCAGGATCGGCCGAGAGATGAGAGAGATGTGGTTTCCCTTATGACGATGCACGGCGCGAAAGGCCTGGAATACGACACGGTGTTCCTGATCGGGTGCAGCGAGGGCGGGATTCCCTACAAAAAGGCAAAACTTAACGAGGAGATCGAGGAGGAGAGAAGGCTTTTCTACGTGGCCGCAACCAGGGCGAAATCCAGGCTGATCATCTGCAGCGCGCAGAAGAAGGGCGGAAAGGAAACGCCGGTTTCCCGTTTTGTGGAGGAACTTTTTTTGCAAAGCGGCGAGTTTGGCGAAAACGGCGGAAATATAGGAGAATTCTTTGGGCTTTGCAGGGAAGATACGCTGGAAAAAAAGCGGCGGATGTAGTAAAATAACAGGGAAAACAGCCGGCAGATGATTTTGTGCTATGCGGATCGCTGCGGCGTGAGACTGGATGCATAGGACATGGAGGAATAAAAAATGCAGATCGGAACAGGAAAACCGCTGCCGCTGGGTGCGACGGCAGAGAAGGACAGGATTAACTTTTCAGTAGCCGTTCCGTCAGGAAAAAAATGTGAATTGCTTTTGTACAAAAAAGGCAGGAAAAAACCTGCCTGTACTTTTCCGCTCAGGGAGGAAGACGCTGTGGGCGAGGTGCGCTTTCTTTCCGTCGAGGGGATAGACGCGGCGCAATATGAGTATAATTACGCCATTGAGGGGAAAGTGACGGCGGATCCCTACGCCAGATCCCTCACCGGAAGAAAAACCTGGAACCGTCCGGGTGACGTCCACAATCATGAGGTGAGATGCGCGTGCGGCGGGGACGGCTACGACTGGGAGGGGGACCGGACGCTGAAGCTTCCCTTCCGGGAAGTGGTGGCGTACAGCCTGCATGTCAGGGGATTCACCAGGCACACTTCATCCGGGGTGAAGCATAAGGGTACCTTTTTGGGAGTCATTGAAAAGATTCCTTATTTGAAAGAACTGGGGATCAATCAGATCCACTGCATGCCGGTATACGAGTTTGAAGAGTGCGGGAAGGTTGTGAATTACTGGGGATACGGGCCGGGCTTTTATTTTGCACCGAAGAGTTCCTATGCATCGGACGGCGACGGCGCAAGAGAGCTGAAGGATATGGTAAAGGCGTGTCACAGGGCGCGAATAGAGGTTGTCCTGGAGATGCCGTTTACGGGCGACGTATCCAAACAGATGATAGAAGAATGCCTCAGGTATTATATGATGGAATATCATGTGGACGGGTTCATCCTGAATCCTTACACGGCTCCTATGGAGAGCATTGCGGCGGACCCCATCTTAAAAACAACCAAAATATTTACCCATCAAACGGATTTTCAGAACGTCATGCGCAGATTCCTGAAAGGCGACGAGGGGATGGTTGGGGATGTGATCTGTCATCTCCGGCGTCGAGCGGGAGAAGGAGGGGCCTACAATTACATTGCGAACCAGAATGGTTTTACCCTGAACGATCTCGTCTCCTATGATGGAAAACACAATGAGAGCAACGGGGAACATAACCAGGACGGCCCGGATTATAATTTCAGCTGGAACTGCGGGGCGGAAGGCCCCAGCAGAAAGCGTCAGGTGACGGCGCTGAGAGAGTCGCAGATCCGAAACGCCTTCCTTCTGGTTTTGCTCGCTCAGGGCATCCCCTGTATTCTGGCGGGCGATGAATTTCGGAATACGCAGAAGGGGAACAACAATGCATATTGTCAGGACAATCCTCTGGGGTGGCTTGACTGGAGCAGGCTGGAGCGTGACCGGGGACTGTACGAATTTGTGAGAGGGCTGATCGCGTTTAGAAAAGCGCATCCTGTATTTTCACAGGAGAACGAGCTTCGCGGAATGGACCGGATGGGATGCGGCGTTCCGGACGTATCCTATCACGGAGAAAACGCATGGCGGACGCCCTGCGAGATCTCCAGCAGGCAGCTGGGAGTTTACTACTGCGGAAAGCCGGCGGAAGACGACGACTGTTTTGTGGCCTATAATATGCATTGGATGGAACATTCATTCGCCCTGCCCGCTCTTCCGAAAGGGAAAAAATGGTATGAAGCCGTTACAACGGAGGACGGAGTGATGGAGGAAGCCCGCCTTCTGGAAAACCAAAGGGCGATAACTCTGAAGGAGCGCACGGTTTCGGTGCTGGTGGGAAGATAAGATGCGGATAAGATCGGAGCAATTTAAAATTTTAAATGCATATCAGCTGAAATGCATTGCGATTTTTTCCATGCTGACGGATCATACGGGAGCCATTCTCTTTCCCGATGTGATAGCGCTGCGATATATTGGCCGGCTCGCGTTTCCGATTTTCTGCTTTCTTCTTGTCGAGGGCTTTTTTCACACCCGCAATGTGTACAGATACCTGGGAAGGCTTGGGATTTTTGCGCTGCTTTCGGAAATTCCTTTTAACCTGGCGTTCTTTCACCGAGTTTTTTTCGTTCAGAGGCAAAATGTCTTTCTGACTTTGTTTATAGGGATGGCCATGATGCTTGCGCTGGAAAAAAGCAGGGATATGCCGCTTGCGCAGCTTGCGGAAGCGGGAGCGGCCGCCCTGGCCGCAGATTATCTGCATACGGATTACGGGTATATGGGAATCCTTCTGATCGGACTCTTCTACTGGTTTCGAAGGTCGAGGAGCGTCTCGATCCTCGCAGGAGCAGGATGGAATTTCCTTTGGGCGGGACGCGTGCAGAAATGCGGCGCTCTGGCTATGATCCCCATAGCTCTCTATAACGGGGAAAAGGGAAGAGGAATGAAATATTTCTTTTATCTGTTTTATCCCCTGCATTTATTGGCGTTATGGGGAATTTGGCAAATATTATATGGATGACGAGGCGGATACGATATGAAGATCTGGAAACATTTTTGTACGATTACCCATCACAGGCTTCTGGTGATGCGGTACTGCTTTTCCGTTGGCCTGTACCGGCAGGGCCTGACGCACGACCTGTCAAAATATTCTCCGGCTGAATTTGTACCCGGGTGCAGATATTATCAGGGAAGCAGAAGCCCGAACAACGCGCAGCGGGAAAAAATGGGCTATTCCTCCGCATGGCTGCACCACAAGGGAAGGAACAGACATCACTACGAATACTGGATTGATTATGGGCTGGAGAAGGAAGAGGGGATTGCAGGGCAGAAAATGCCGGTTCAATATGTGGTAGAAATGTTTATGGATCGGATCGCGGCGTCGAAGATTTATCAAAAAGAAAAATACACGGACGACGCTCCCCTGGCCTATTTTGAAAACGGCGCGGCAAAGCTGGGCAGGATGATTCACAGGGATACCGCCGCCCTTTTGCGCCGTTTGCTGGAAATGCTTGCGGAAGAAGGCGAGGAGAAAACCTTCGCATATATCCGCAATGTTCTCCTGAAGGAGAACGACTGGAAAAAGGAACCGCTGAACTATTCCGGATAGATGAGCTGCTTTTCGGTAATCTGTTCCAGAACTTCCGTGAGATATCTTTGCGCGATATATCTTGCCATCGGAAGATTCATATCGAGATAGTTTCCGCAATCCCTGGGCGACGCTCCGGGGATTTCGCTTTCGTAGCCGGCAATAAACGAAAATAGTTCTTTCATCAGCGGAACAATATCAGACGAGCGGTAGTCCCCGGCAAGAAGAAGATAAAAGCCGGTTCTGCATCCCATCGGGCCAAAATACAGAACTTTATTTCCGTATTCCTCATGGTTGCGGAGAAAGGTCGCCGCGAGATGCTCTATAGTGTGGATTTCAGCGGTGTTCATCACGGGTTCCTCGTTTGGATTGGTAATCCGAAGATCGAAGGTAGTGACCGGATTGCCCTCCACATAGTCCTTCCTGGATACGTATACGCCGGGAACCAGTTTCAGATGATCGATGGTAAAGCTTGTTATTTTTTCCATGGGAAAACCTCCTTGAATGCTGATCTGCATTCATTGTAGCACTTTTTCCCATAATGTTCTATGAAAACCGGGGAAATGTATGGTATACTGTTTATTGTATCTTTGCAGAAAGCGGTCTGCGCGTCGCGGGAGGCGAAAAAAATGAGGCTGTATTTGGTCAGGCATGGCGAGACGGAATGGAATAAGGAGAGAAGAATTCAGGGACGGGCGGACATTCCTCTGAATGAATTCGGCAGGAGGCTGGCGGAAAAAACCGCCGCGGGGCTGCGGGAGATCGCCTTTGACGTCTGTTATACCAGCCCTCTGGCGCGTGCAAAAGAGACGGCTCAGATCATTCTTTCCGGAAGGAATGTTCCGATCATAGATGAGGTGAGGATCGCCGAGATGGCGTTCGGGGAATACGAGGGGAAGCGATGCACCAGTCAGGCGTGGGAACTTCCGGAGAGTTATCATGATTTTTTCGATGCGCCCGAGCGATATCAGGCGCCGCCGGGCGGAGAGAATTTTGAGGATGTGAAGAGAAGGACCGGGGGATTTTTGGAGGAATTATACCAAAGGAATGAAAGAGGGATCCAGACGGTTCTGATCGTCACTCACGGAGCGGCGCTGGCCGGAATGATAAACGGCATCAAAAAACTTCCGATCGCAGAGTACTGGGGAGAGGGAGTTCACAAAAACTGCGCGGTGACGGAAGTCAGCGTGGAAAACGGCGTTCCCGCTATTGTCGCGGAAAACGTCGTGTACTATGACGATGAAGTAAAACCGTGGAAAATATAGAATGGAGGAACAGGAAAATGATCGATGGAAAAAAAGTATTATTCAGCGGAATGCAGGCGACGGGGAACCTGACGCTGGGCAACTATCTGGGAGCCCTGAAGAACTGGGTGACTCTGAGCGACGAGTACGAGTGTTTTTACAGCGTGGTGGATATGCATTCTATCACCGTCAGGCAGGACCCGGCAGTTCTGCGCAAACGCGCGCGCGCGCTCCTGACTCTCTATATCGCGGCGGGATTGGATCCGGAGAAAAATTGCATTTATTACCAGTCTCACGTGTCCGGACATGCGGAACTCGCGTGGATTCTGAATTGTTTTACCTACATGGGCGAGCTGAACCGTATGACTCAATTTAAGGATAAGGCTTCAAAGCATGCGGATAATATTAATGCAGGGCTGTTTACCTATCCTGTGCTGATGGCGGCGGATATTCTGCTGTATCAGGCGGATGTGGTGCCCGTGGGGATCGACCAGATGCAGCATCTCGAGCTGACGCGGGACCTCGCGGAACGCTTTAATCACATTTACGGGGATGTGTTCACGGTACCCGAGGCGTATGTGGGGAAAGTGGGAGCGAGGATCATGAGCCTTCAGGATCCGGAAAAAAAGATGTCCAAGTCGGATGAAAATCCGAACGCAAGCATCTATCTGATGGATGAACCCGACGTGATTATGAGAAAATGCAAGCGCGCCGTGACCGATTCGGAAGCTCAGATCCTGTATCGGAGCGAACAGCCGGGAATCCGAAATCTGATCGACATCTACAGCGCCTGTACGGGTAAGACGCCCGAGGAAGTTGTGAAGGAATTCGACGGCAAAGGCTACGGCGATTTCAAAACAGCCGTGGGAGAAGCCGTGGTTTCCGTCCTTCGTCCTCTGCAGGAGGAAGTTGCGCGTCTGAACAAGGAGAAGGCATACATTGACAGGATCATCAGGGAAAATGCAGAGAAGGCGGGCTATTATGCCGGAAAAACGCTCCGCAAGGTACAGAGGAAGGTAGGATTTCCGGAAAAGATCCGGTAAGCGGGAAGTGAGGTAGACAGGTATGAGAAATGCCGCAATGATACTGGAAGGCGGAGCTACCAGGGGAGTCTTTACATCGGGAGCTTTGGACTACCTGATGGAACAGGACTTTTATACGTCGGATGTGATCGGCGTTTCCGCCGGAAGCTGCAATGGCGTGGATTATGTATCGAGGCAGCCGGGCAGGACGAGGGACTGCATGATCCACAAGGAGAAGGAGTACGATTATTATTACGGATTTACAAAATTTATAAGAAAAAAAAGTCTCTTGGATATGGACATGGTGTTCGATAAGTATCCGAACGAGATTTTTCCATTTGACTATGACACATATTTTGCGTCGGAGATGAACTGTGAGATCGTAACGACAAACTGTGTGACGGGACGGGCTGAATATATGACTGAAACAGAGGACCGGGCCAGATTGATGAGAATCTGCCGGGCGTCCAGCAGTATGCCTCTGATCTCCCCGATGGTCAACATCGACGGGATCCCTTATCTGGACGGAGGTCTGGCGGACTCTATCCCT
>CANRMH010000073.1 GCA_947631695.1 uncultured Lachnospiraceae bacterium
GTACATCATCACCTGCTCGCCGCCGCTCTGCAGGAAAGTCTCCGCCACATCGAGTGCGTCTCCATAGGGATGTTCCGTTCCGAGCGCGCCCTTGGTCGCCAGCACCTTCGGCTTCAGCGGCACCAGTGTGTTCGTCGTCGGGACGTCCTCGTTGGAGATCCCATAGAGAAATCCGGCCGCTCCATGCAGGATATCCCCGGTCTGTTTCGTCATGTCCACTGTCAAAGTGGAGAATCCTTCGGCGGCCGCGTCAGCAGTGAAACCCGGAAAGGGAATCCCGGCAAACGCCATCGCAAACGCAAGAATACCTGCCGCCGCACGGCTTCGGAAACACTTCTTTTTCATGTTCATTTCCTCCTCATTTTTTTCAAAAGTCTAATATCCTTTTTCAATTATATCGCCTGTCCGATCATAATGAAAATATGAAATATCTGAAAAAGGTCGAATTTTCTTATCTGCCGTCCGACTCATTTCAGAATCTCATCTATCGTTTCCTGTGCCTGAAAAGCGGCTTCCTGCGGCTGCATTGTCCCTCTTATCACCTGGTTAAACGCAAGGGACACCGCGTCCGAAATATCCGGCCAGTCCCTGTGCGGACCCCTGGCGCCCGCATGTTTCAGCTGATCCACAAATACCTGATAGGCGGGATTGTCTCCCTCCGAGTACTGAATGTTCGCGATATCGGTCTGCGCCGCGATATATCCAAAGGATTTCATAAGATAAATCTCATTCTCCTTGGACGTGGCATATTGCAGAAACTGCAGCGCGCCCTTTTCATTTCCGCCGTGAATCACAGCATAATTTTCACCGCCGATCACGGTGACGCTCTCCCTGTCGTGTGGAATCGGAGCCACGCTCCAATTCAGTCCGGGCGCTTTCGCCTCCATCGTCGGAATCTGCCAGGAACCGTTGACCATCATTGCAATCTTTCCCGAGATAAACTGTTCCATTACGTCCGCCTGAATCCAGTTAATACATTCTTTCGACATGGAACCATTTGACGTCAGCTCCTGAAACAGTGTCAGAGCTTTTACCGCTTCCGGACTCCCCATTGACTCGCAGGATGCTCCCGCCGACCAGAGAAACGGCATAAATCCGAATGTTCCTTCCTCGTTTTGCACGCTGCTCACCGCAAATCCCGTCACGCCGTCCGACGTCAGAGCAGCGGCGGCCGTCTTCAGTTCCTCCCACGTTTCCGGAACTTTCACTCCTGCCTCTCTCAAAAGATCTTCATTATAGTACAGCGCCAGACAATTGCACCCGAACGGAACGCCGTACAATCTGTTCTCCAGCGTACAGGACGCGACCGCTCCCTCATAGTATCCGCTAACGTCATACTTGCCCGTTAAGTCCGCAAAAATCCCCATATCCGCATAATATGCGTGATCCGGTGAATCAATGATCACCATATCGGGAAGATCATCCGCAGATGCCCGGATCGAAAGCTGCTTCTTGAAATCTGCAAACGGAACATACTGTGTCTCCACCTGATAGCGGTCCTGCGACGCATTGTACTCGCCGACGACATGATTCAGCGCGTTCTGATGTCCTTCTGTTTCCCAGTAATACCAGATCTCCACTTTTTCCTTTTCCGTCCGGGTCAAAAATTCCCCCGGCTCTTCCTGCAAAGAACATCCTGCCAGACAAGCGGCCAGGAGTCCCGCGCACAGAAGTCTTATTCCCGTCTTTCGCATCATCCGCTTTTTTCTCCCTCCCTGTATCTTCCGGATTCCTCGGATCACCGATTCGCCTGCCGATACTCCGTCGGCGACATTCCGACAATTTCCCGGAATACTTTCCCAAAATACTTGGAATCGGAGTACCCCACCCGCTTTGCGATCTCATACTGTCTCATTGAAGTTCCGATCAGAAGTTCTTTGGCCCTGGTGATCCTGTATTTCTTGATGTAGGCGCTGAAATTGCTTCCCGTCTCCTTCCGGAACTGAGTACCCAGATATTCCGCCGAAAGGTTCAGCTTCTGCGCGATCTCTTCCAGTGTGATCCCCGTATGATAAAGCTCCGTCGCCATATTCTTAGCACGCATGACCGGAAGGCTCAGTACCTGCTCCGCGCGCTCTATCCTTAATTTTCCAAGAAGCTCCAGGCCAAGTTCCTCCAGTTCTCCCATACTTCTTGCAGACATCAGTTCCTCGAGAAGCTCCTGCTGATTGATCCCGTCCGGCGCCTCCCCTCTGATTTCCTTCGTCACATTCATGAGGCTCCACAGGAACCTGACACAGCACTCCTTTATCTCCTTGGGAGCATGGATCTTCCCATCCTTAAAATGGACAAAAAACCGGCGCAGAACTCTCTCTGTTTTCTCGCTGTCCGAAGCGAAGACAGCCGCTTTCATCTCTTGTTCAAGATCAGCAGGATATACGCAGGGAACAGTCTGAATCCGCAGCACCTTCGGCCAGGAGATCAGGATCCTCTCTCCCAGAGCGATATTCCAGTCCATATATTGCGATAAAATCCGGTAGGCGCTGCGTATCTTTCCCGCACTTTCCGCTTCGATCACGCCGCAGCTCAAAATACAGGAATCCTCATGCTCCCCGCCCAGAAAGAAACGGTTCTGCATCCATCGCTCAAAATTTTCCCGCCCGCCATACTGGTACAACACCACGACCAGACTTCTGTCCTTCTCCATCTCGATCCACTCATATCCGTACGTTCCCCCGGACGCGAAAGCAGACTGAAGTTCCGCCTTTGCACTGCTCAGATTTTTCCCGTAGTTCTTTCCAATATAGCAGATCAGGATCTGAAAGGAAGTATCGGGCCGGATGCCGAATTTTTGAGTAAGATACCGCTCTACCTCCTCCCGGTCTCTGATGGTTCCGTGCAGAAGAGAGGAAAACAGGTACGAAAGGGTATCCGTACCCTGAAGGACGATCTGCCGTTCCTTTTGTACCTCCTCTTCCATTTTCTGCATAATCTTTCGAAATTCGGAGATCGCCACAGGTTTTACCAGGTAGTCTCTGACGCCGAGTCTCATCGCTGTCTGCGCGTAAGAAAATTCCGTGTATGCGCTCAGAATAACCGCCCGTACGCGGATTCCTTCTCTTTCCAGCTGCTCCA
Source organism: uncultured Lachnospiraceae bacterium (assembly GCA_947631695.1). Taxonomy (GTDB): domain Bacteria; phylum Bacillota; class Clostridia; order Lachnospirales; family Lachnospiraceae; genus Claveliimonas. The sequence goes on from CANRMH010000073.1 coordinate 3,076, forward strand.
GCATCTCCAGGCCATCCATCACCGGCATCCGGATATCCGTAAAAACCAGATCCGGACGGATCCTGCGGATACATTCCAGTCCTTCCTTCCCGTCTTCGGCCGTAGCCGCTACCGTATGCCCGGGATACAACTTTGCGATGAGATTTGCCAGTCCTTCTTTGATTCGGATTTCATCCTCCACGATCACTATCTTCATTCCGTCTCTTCTCCTCTGTCCGCCAGGATCCATATCGTCACAGTGGTTCCCACATTCATTTCACTCTCTATCTGTATCTTTGCACCGTCCCCGTAATACATCCGCATTCTTGCCATTGCGTTTTCCATCCCGATATGATTTTTTGCCGGAGTTTTTGGCAGCTGGTTCATTTTAATCTGACGCAGGATCTCCGGGTCCATTCCCCTCCCGTTATCCTCAATCTGAACTTTCAGCCACCCTCCATCCATCTCTCCGGTGATCACCAGCCGATGAGGGCCGTCAGTATTTTTGAAGCCATGCAGGATCGCGTTTTCCACGAAAGGCTGCAGGAGTAATTTGTAAATCTTTACCTGCCCGCATTCGGGGGCGACACGAATATCGCATGTGAAGGAATTTTTCAGCCTTGCCTGCTGCAGCGAAAGATATTTTCTCAGCCACTCGATCTCATCGTACACCGTCACGATCCCATTGCTGTCGCCGATCCCATATCTGAGAATATATGCGAGAGAGCTGATCGCGTCGCTGACGTCATAGGCCTCCTTCTCAATTGCCATCCAGTTGATCGTGTCGAGCGTATTATAAAGAAAATGAGGATTGATCTGCGCCTCCAAAGCCTTGATCTCGGCATCCTTTCTCCGATCCTGCGCTTCTTTTTCCTTTTTCACAGAAGACTGCAGAGCCTCCATCATCTGGTTGAAGCGGTTTGCGATCAGTTTCATCTCCGTGGGCATCCTGGTAATCTTAATCCTTGCGCCGAGAATTCCCTTTCCCGCCTCCTCCATCACGGAGGCCACATAACGGACGGAACCTGTCAGGCGGCCGGTCATAATATAGATAATGATTCCAAGCAGAAGCAAGGACAGACAGCTGATCCCCACCAGTAGCTTCTGCTGGGTATTCAGCATTTCCACCGCTTTTGCCTGGTTCGTAGCATGCACGATCTCCCACCCCAGGCCATCGTCATACTGGGTATAGACGGACACTGTATTTCCATCCAAAACGTTTGTCTCCTGCACAAACTCCTTATATGCCTCCTCCCTGGCTCCCGGATCCAGGCTCATGTCAACGACATGCTTTTCCAATTCTCCGTCGTTTACATAGGAAACCACATTTCCCCTCTCATCTACAATAAAATTAAAACTGTCGCAGCCGCTTTGATCCTCTTCCTGCAGCGCCAGACAGATCTCTCTTAAGAGTTTCTCATCAATGCTGAGAATGATCACTCCGACCTGCTTGTCCATATCCCTGTAATCGATGATGCGGTGTCCGATATGGAACAGATAGTGATCTTCCCCCGCGAACTGCGCCGCCCTCCGGGTAGAAATGACATGCGTCTCGTTATCCTCCGAAATCATCCGATACAATTCCTCTTCCGTGTATCCACAGCTCTCCATCCAGGAGTTTTCGCTGGTGGACGCCGTCAATTTGTCATAGAACGCCGTCATTTTCCCGTCGGTAAGAATGGTCATGGACTGAATATAGTCTTTGGTGTAAAACAGGCCCCGCAGATACTGCCGGATTGCCTGCCGATTCACCGCCGCATTCTGTCCGGCATTCATCTCGTCCACCATTCGGACGATCTCGTCGTTGGTATAGATCTGAAACAGAACGTCTTCATAGGAATCCATCCACACATTCAGATTCACCTGAGTCTGCTGCAGATTCGCCTGCGTCATCTCATCGACGCTGGTCTGAACGACTCTTGTGCTGTTGTAATAAGAAAATAGCGTCATCAGAACCATTGGAAGCACCGACGTCAGCAAAAACGCAAGAATCAATCTGCTGCGAAAACTTCTTTCTCTCATAAAAAACATTCCTTTTTTTCTCAATCCACAGATAGCCCGGAAATTCAACTCATTTCCAGGCTATCAGCGCTTCGTTTTATTATATATTATTTTTCTTTCTCTGTCAAAGCGTTTTGGGGATCATTACGCCGATTCTTCTGCGGATCTGAAGTCCCAGAGCAGACGCCAGAACCGCCTTCAGAACAGCGGTCGGGAGGAACGGGATCACGCACGCGGCAACCCCTGCCAGAACCGTGCTGTCCGTCAGAATACAATACATGACGGTACCGACGATATAATTCACCGTCGTTCCGAGGATCAAAGCGGCCGGAAACCCTCCCCGGAAATTTTTCCATTTATCAGAACCCAGTCCGATCAGATACGCCATGATCGGAAAGGAGATCAGAAATCCACCCGTAGGTCCCGCCAGATACTGTATCCCGCCGGTAAAGTTGGAAAATACCGGGATTCCGATCATCCCCAGCAATACGTAGATGAGGGCTGAGACAGCGCCTTTCTTTGAGCCAAGAACAACGGCAGCCAGCGTAATGGCAAACGTCTGCATCGTCATCGGAACGCCCAGCGGCATCGGTATGGAAATCTGCGCCATCACCGCGATCAGGGCCGTACAGAGAGCGATCATACAGAGATCATAAATATGTGTCTTTGAAGTAGTCATTGTAATCCTCCTCGTCTTTTTGTTCTCTCACGCCTTTTTGTCCCGCGCTTCCTAACAGTATAGACGTGGAGGCATCAATTGTCAACTTATTTTTGCATATTGGTTTACATTCGTGTTCTATTGACTTCCATACGTTCTATGTTATAAAATGATTTCATAACACGGCGAATTCAACAAACACAAAGGAGAATCGACAAAATGGAAATCATCAAGACAAAAGGCTTAAGAGCCATTCTGGCGGGGATGCTGATCGGCATCAGCGCCGTGGTCTACCTCTCGGTGGACAACAAGATCGCGGGAACTTTCTTATTCTCATTCGGGCTGCTCACGATCGTGGTACAGGGATTCTGTCTCTATACCGGAATGATCGGCTACGTCACAAAGCCAAATGAACTGCTTACAATGGCTGTTGTCATTGCCGGCAATTTTATCGGCACGTACCTCGTTGCCCTGTTTGCGAAATTATCGCAGTTTGGAATCGATTCCTCGGAATTATGCCAGAAAAAGCTGGCTCTTCCGCCGGAAGCCGTTCTCGTCCGTTCGATCCTGTGCGGAATTCTGATGTTCCTTGCGGTGGACGGATTCCGAAAAAAAGACCATGCGGTCTACATTGTGCTGCCAATCATGATCTTTATCCTGTCCGGCTTTGAACACTCGGTTGCAAACATGTTCTATTTCTCTCTGGCGGGCGCGTGGAACCTCAAAGCTCTTGGCTATATGCTCATCATGATCATCGGAAACGGGATCGGAGCATATGCCCTCCACAGACTGCGCGATCTGTTCTGATCATCCATGAAACAAAAGCAAGGGGAAGCCGCGCCTACACGGCGCTTCGGCTTCCCCTCTCTTTTATGCTGGCGGTCCGGTATGCCTCGATCAGTTCCTTTAATTCGGAAATCCTCTCCTGTATCTGCTTTCCATCGTCCGTATCGGCCACAGATTTCCGATTCATGCTGTACTCCACCACAGTCTGCCGGGATACGATATCCTGCTCTTCCAGGATCGCGGCTTCCGCCGACTGGAACGGTTCGTGCGCGGACAGCGTCATTCCGTATGAATTCGAGATCAGCGTATATCCGGCGATCCCCGTCTCTTTATGGTAGGCCTTTGAAAATCCTCCGTCGATGATCAGCACCTTCCCGTCGCACTTCACGGGACTCTCCCCCGCACTCTGGTGGATCGGAACATGTCCGTTGATAATATGGGCGTCCTTTCCTTCCAGTCCGAACTGCCGCAGTATCGTTTCCGCCGTCTGTGTTTTTTCAAGCAGCTGGTAGTAAGCGTTCTTTACCTCCCTGTGGAGTTCCTCGTCTTCTATAAAATATCTCTCAAAGGTAGCCATCTTATCTCTGCCGAACAGCGGAGAACGCGGCGCGCACCACAGATACCATATCATGTCGGCTCCCCTCTTCCTCTCCCGTTCGTCCAGCGCAAAAAACGCTCTCCTGACATAGCTTTCCAGCACGTCGTACAGGGCTTTCCCCTGGTATTCTTTTCCGTAGATCCTGGCTTTCTGAAGGCTTCCGTCCGGATTCATCGGCATACAGCCGTGGTACAGCAGATTCCCGTTGTACACTTTATACAGGCTTCCCTGCTTCAAAAGAAAATCGACATGCTTCTGCAGCTTGTCGCAGTTCCTAAACGCGCCTGCCAGCTTTTCCATCACCTCTTTCTCACGCTCGTTCAGCTCATACGGCTGTCTGCGGTCCACCGTCGGAAAATCCGTATCCAACAGCGGATAGAATGTTCCTCCTATCTCGATCCGCCGGTTTTCGTAGTCGATTTTTTCCAGCAGGCACCGGTCTTCCATCCCGAATTCCGGGTTTTCTTTCGCAAGCGTACTCTCCAGCTTCAGCTGGATCATCGTGATCGCCTTGTGCATTTTCTCCTCGAGTCCAAAGACCGAATCCTCTTTCTTTCTTCCTCCCCTGATCCGGAAGCAACCGGTGGGATTCTTTTCATAGTACTCCAGGGCCAGCGTCGCCAGCGGAAGCATATTGATCCCGTAACCGTCCTCCAGGATATCCAGGTTGCCGTAACGCAGACAGATCCTGATCACCGTTGCGATACATGCGGGATGTCCCGCCGCCGCGCCCATCCACACGACGTCATGGTTGCCCCACTGGATATCCAGGGAATGATAATTCATCAGGCAGTCCATGATCAGATGCGGTCCCGGTCCCCTGTCAAAAATATCCCCGAGGATATGCAGCCGGTCAACCACAAGCCTCTGGATCAGTTCCGCCATCGCAATGATAAAATTTTCTGCCCGCCCGATCTCGAGGATCGTCTGCACGATCGCCTCGTAGTAGGCCTCCTTGTCAAGAACCTCCGATTTCTCCGTGATCAGTTCCTCGATAATATACGCGTAATCCGCGGGCAGTGCTTTGCGCACCTTCGAGCGGGTGTATTTGGAAGATACCCGCTTACAGATCTCGATCAGGCGGTACAGTGTCACCTTATACCAGTTGTCCGAGTCCTGATGCATCCGTCTGATCTGCTCCAGCTTCTCCCTGGGATAGTAGATCAGGGTTGCGATCGCCCGCTTCTCCGCCGTCCCCAGCGTATGCCCGAACACGTCGTCGATCTTCTTGCGCACGGCTCCGGAGCCATTTCTCAGCACATGGGAAAATGCCTCGTACTCCCCGTGGACATCGGAAATAAAATGCTCCGTTCCCTTCGGAAGATTGATGATAGACTGCAGATTGATGATCTCTGTGGACGCTTTCCCGATCGTCGGGTACAATTCCGCCAGATAATCCAAATAACTTTTTTCTTTTTCCTTCATAGATTTCCTCCCGAATACTTTTTCTCCCGGATTATATTTTCAGTCATTCCTTCACTCTGCTTATGCCGCATACCATTATTTTCATCTTACTACTG
>CANRMH010000074.1 GCA_947631695.1 uncultured Lachnospiraceae bacterium
CAGCCAATCTGCCCGTCGCCCACGCCGATCTCCACGGAAAGATTCCGGGCGCTGAGAATATCGGCGTCAAGTTCCCCGGATGCAAGTTCAAGATTTATCTCCTCCATCCGGTCCTTCGGGAGATACACACGAATCGTTCCCGTCCGGCTATTGCCTGCGCTGCGCAGTTTTTTTTGCGTTTTGATCACCAGTTCTCCATTCTTCGCGCTGCACTGAAAATTCAGCCGCCGGTCCAGCTTTGCTTCCACCCGGATCTGACCGCCGGGCGCATCCGTCTGCTCGATAAGCACCCTTGTTCCGGCTGTCTCCACATCTATCCGCCGAATATCGGCAAAGGTTTCCGAAAAGGTCTCCCCGGTCTCCGCATTAAAAGCTTCGATCCCATTGCCGTTCGTAAAATAATTGCGGATCAGCACCGGAGGCGCTCCAAGCAGAATTCCCGTCAGGCAGAAGACAATCCCCAGACCGGCTGTCGCGCCGCAGGCGATCCAGAACACTCTCCATCCCTTTTTCATCCCTGCGCCACCGCCTCCCTGCCGTGAAACGGTTTCCTGCAAATCCATACGATTCCCCGGATGATTCCCGGTATCGCCACCACGCATAGCTTCACGGACGCGACCAATCCAATTACGCCCAGAACCGTAAGGATCATTCCTATCCCCATCAGCGTAAGACCGGCCGCAAACTCGGGAACTACGTTGATAACGCCCACGCAGAACACGGCCACCCCTGCAGCAGCGAAGGCAAACGCCGCGATCACAAATGCCAGGAAAATCATAAATACGACCGCAAGCGCCCCGAATATCACACCCAGCACGGCTGCGCCAACCGGAAAAACGATCGGCGCTCCCACAAGAACAATCAAAATGATGAGTACCACCTTCAGGATCCGGCTTGTGCGCGGCGGCTCTTTTGCCGCATATCCCGTCTCCCGGTATTCCCCGGAGGCTTCGTTTCTTTCTCCAAGCCCCGCCTTTACCTCGGCGGCCGCCCTGGACGGATCGCCCAGTTCCCAGAGTATCTGCCGCTCCATCTCCGGCCCTGCGTCGTCAAAATAATTATTGTAATACCGGATAGCCTCTATGCGTTCCTCCGCCGGTATGTCCTGCAGCAGCGACTCAAGCTCTGCCATAAATTCCATACGGTTCATGCAGTCGCACCTCCCTCGAATAATTGGCTGATCCTGCCGGAATACCGGATCCATTCCTCCCGATATAAGTTCAGCTGGGCCATTCCCTTTGCAGTCACCTTATAGTATCGCCGGTTCCGTCCATCGCACTGCATATCATAGACTTCCAGACAGTCGTCCTTCTGCAGGCGTCTCAGAACCGGATACAGCGTAGATTCGGATACATTGATCGCCTTTCTTACGTCCTGCGTAATTTTATACCCGTATGTTCCGCCGTTCTCCCTTGACACAACGGCGAGTACGATCGCGTCAAGCAGAGCGGCTCCGGTGTTAAATACCATGTCATCACTTCCCTTTACGGCATCCCCGTACTATGTGAGGGGTCACACTGATACAATATTATTTATAATTTAATATTATATATTATATAATATTGTTTGTCAACACAGTATTTCACTCTCCAGCGCAAAAGAATAGATGATCTTTTCCTTTACCTTCTTCCCGGTGATCTGCTCCAGCGCTTTTGCATAACAGTCTAATTGGAGGCGGTATTTATCGGTCAGTTCCTCCCGTCGGGAAACCCGGTCCGTCTTATAGTCCAGCAGGACCAGTTCCTTTCCTTCCTCAAAATATACGTCGATGATTCCCTGCACCAGGATCGTCTCCTCCCCGGTGACGTCCGGATAAATTTCCCGCATCGGCACACCCAGCACAAACGGCTGCTCCCTCCACAGTTTCCCCCGCTCCGCGGCCCGCCTCATCCGACGGCCACTTTCACACTGCAAAAACTGCTGGATATCTCTCAGGCGGACGCACTCCGCCATCTCGCCGTCCAGTTTTCCGGAACGTTTCATTTCCTCCACCGCCTCATGGAGTCCGGCTTCCGTATAGGGAACGGCAAAATCGAGAAGTTCCAGAACCCGATGGTACGCGCTTCCCCGGGAGGCGCCGGTCACTTTCGTTTCCCCCTGCATAAACTTCGGGATCAGAGGAATGACCTCCGGTTCCTCATACAGGTATTCCCCGCCGCTTTCCTCATCCTTCGCGTACGCTCTCTTCTTCAGTTCCGACACGGAAAACATCTGTTTTTTCCTCTCGGTTTCAGAATGGGGATATTCCCAGCAAAACTGGCGTTCCAGAATTTCCCTCATTTTTCCGTCGTATACTTTTTGGGTATCCCAGTCCTCAAGCGTCGCCCTTGTAAAAGCATCGGCAGCTTTTGCCCCGCTTGCCTCCGACGCGAGATACAGGGAATTTTGAATGCTGACCTCTATGCGGCTGTCTTCCCCTGCGCGGACCAGAGCGGGCAGGATCCAGTCCCAGTAAGAATTTCCTCCCGCCAGTCTGCCAAAAGACAGTTCCGTCTTCTCCTGCCTTCTCACAATGCCGTATGAATCCCATTTCTCTTCCGGCTGCTTCAGCGTCCCTGTAATGATCAGCTTTTCCCTCGCTCTGGTAAAAGCCACGTACAGGATCCTCAATTCCTCCCCCAGATTTTCCAGGGCTTCCTCCCTCTGTATCACACGCTTCGGAAAAGAGGGCGCCTTTGTCCTCACGGCAAGATCCACCGCATCCATTCCCAGCCCCAGAGCCGCATGCGTAAGCACCTGTCTTCTTAAATCCTGCTGGTTAAAACGCCTTCCCATTCCCACGGCAATGACCACAGGGAATTCCAGCCCCTTACTTTTGTGGATGCTCATGATCCTTACCGAATCCGACTGTTCATCCTCGAGATTCGCCTCGCCGTAATCCACGTCGTATTTCTGCAGCTGTTCGATATAGCGTATGAAGTGGAAGAGTCCTCTGTAACTGGTTCTCTCAAATGTCCTTGATTTCTCCACCAACATTTCCACATTCGCTCTTCTCTGGCTCCCTCCGGGAAGCGCGGACACATAGTCCCCATAGCCCGTCTCCTCCAGAATCTTCCACAGCAGTTCATGCAGCGGCGTGTAGGGAATCATATCGCGGAAGCGGTCCATCTGCCCCATACATTTCCGAAGCTTTTCCGCCGTTTCCCCTTTCGCGTCACTCTGAGACGCGTAGTCGAAGACCGCCTGGAAAAATGGTTTTTCCGGCCACATGCCCCGGATCTGTGCAAGTTCTTCCCCGCTTATTCCGCCAAAGGCGGACGTCAGGACGGCCGCAAGAGGGATATCCTGCCTGCGGTTATTCAGCACGCGCAGATAATCCAGCAGCACACCGATCTCCTGCGTCTCAAAATAGCCTTCTCCCGTCCCCGCGAACACCGGGATCCCCTCCCCGGACAATACCTCGCCAAAGACGTCTCCCATTCCTTTCATGCTCCTGGTCAGGATCACGATATCCGAATACCGGACCGGCCTCAATCTCCCATCTTTTTTATCCGTAACCTGATACTCCGCCATCAGACGTTTGATTCTTCCGGCGACCGCCCTCGCTTCCAGTTCGCGGTCCGTATAGTCTTCCTCACAGTCCCGGCTTACCATTATCACCTCCGTATGCGAATTTTCCGTATCCGGATAGGAAGCGCCGGCATAGAGTGCGGCCCTGTCGTCATAGACGATCCCTCCGAGCGGGCGGGTCATGATCTGCCGAAAGAGAAAATTCACGCTGTCCAGCACTTCCCCCCTGCTCCGGAAATTCTTGTGAAGATCGATCCTCTGCATACAGCTGTCGGACATGCTGTAGGTATCAAACTTCTCCATAAACAATTCCGGCCGCGAAAGGCGGAAGCGGTAAATGCTCTGCTTCACGTCCCCCACCATAAAAATATTGTATCTTCCCTTTGAGACTCCGGATACGCTGGTCAGGACCGCCTCCTGGATCAGATTGCCGTCCTGGTATTCATCAATCATAATTTCCCGAAAGCGTTCCTGATATTCCTCCGCCACGGCGGACGGAACCATGCGATCCTCTTTTTTCACCGTCAAAATGCGAAGAGCGTACTGCTCCATATCATTGAAGTCAATCATATTGCGGGATTTTTTCTTTTCCTCAAACGCCCCGGCAAACGCCTCTGTCAGCTCGGCCAGCATTTTCACCATGGGCCGGCACAGCCGCAGATCCCGAAGCACCGTCTCCGGATCCTGGGCAAAATACTGGAAGGCGGCGTCCCTGACCAGCCGCTTCGCCTCCTCGCGGATCTCCTTCACCATATCCGCCTTCTCCTTCGACACCGAAGAATCCCGGTTAGACGCCAATCTGCTCCATGAAAGCCTCTGTGCGGCCTCATAGAAATCCCGATAGGAGACCGCCCGCAGAAAACTTTCCGCCTGATCCTGATCCGCCCTCAGCATCTCCTCATACATGTAAGGCCCGTCCGCCTCAGCGCAGATCTTCCTTCCCTGGCTCAGCAGTTCTTTCGCATCCTCCATATACCGCCGCGTACGCTCTCGCGCGGTTCGAAAATATTCCGTCTCCTGGAGTCCGTCCTCATCTTCGACACAGTAAGCCCGGACGCAATCCTCCATCCACTTTGCCGGATCGGGGTAGCTCCTGGAAAACTCGTAGATCCTGAGGATCAGATCCTCCATTTTTCTTCCGTCTCTTCCCCCATAAGCCTCCGCAAAATCCAGAAACTCCCGCCTTCCTTCCGCGTAGTACTCCTCCAGCACATCAGAAAGGACGTCCCGCCTGAGCAGTTTCAGCTCGCCCTCCTCCGCGACCCGAAATCCGGGTTCGATATCGATCATATGGAAATGATCGCGGATCACGGACAGGCAGAAACTGTGGATGGTAGTGACCTGCGCGTGATGAACCAGCGTCGCCTGCTGTTTCAGGCGCTCGTTGTCCGGATGCAGCAAAAGCTGTTTTTCGATCGCGTCCCGGATACGCTCCTTCATTTCCGCTGCGGCGGCCTCAGTAAACGTGACGACCAGAAGCTGGTCCATGTCCACCGGGCGTTCCTCGTCCGTCAGCATCGCCAGGATCCGTTCCACCAGCACCGCCGTCTTCCCGGAACCCGCGGCGGCGGAAACCAGAATATTCCGGTCCCTGAGACGGATTACCTTCTGCTGTTCTTCGGTCCATCTGACTCCCATGCCTGCCTCCCTCCTTTCATTTCGGCGATCGCTTCCTCTCTGCTCAGCTTTTTCAGATCATGATAGCGGTATCCTGAAATATTCCGGTCAAACCCGCAGATATGCCGGTATGCGCAGTAATCGCACCCCGTCCTTTGTCCCTGCCGGTACGGATAGGCGCGGATTTCCCCTCCGGCTATCCTCCCGTGCAGCCTGCGGATCATCTGCTTTGCGTATTCTGTCATAAGGCGGAAATCCTCTCCCGGGACCGCCTTTGACGCTTTCGCAAGGCTCCTGTCCTTATTGAATCTGACAGGGACCGCCAGCGATTCCCCCTCGGGACTGCGTTCCAGATGCGCCAGCGCATCCTTTTCCAGACATACCATGCCATCCGGCTTCAACGCGCGGAGCAATCCCGTTTCCCAGTCCTCCTCCGTCCGGTCAATCAGGGGATCCTGGATCCGATAATAGAACACGCCCGCCGGGATCACCTCTCTGCCCGGATACATCTTTCCCACCGCCTTCATCGCGGCGTCCATATACACCATCAGCTGCAGCTGAAGGCCATGATAAAGATCGGAAATATCGAATGCCGCCGTTCCCGTCTTGTAGTCGACAACCTTCACATACGCCTCGTCCCGGGTCAGGCACGTATCGATCCTGTCGATCTTCCCGTTTTCAAAACGAAATTCATACGCTTCCGGGTTAAAATCCCCATGGCCGAGCTGCTCTGTCAAAGCCCACACCGTGCAGTCCATCATCCGCATCATTCCGGCAATCCTGTATTCATTTCTTGAGGAACTGTAAAGCACGGAATTTCCATAATCCGTGACAGCCTCGTTTACGCTCTCCGCCGCCAGCTTCCTTCTTTCACTCTCCGGCACCTCCTGCCATTTCTTCCCTGTATTCCTCACTTTAACGGAATACCGCTCCAATGCAGCGTGGAGAATGTTGCCCAGATCCAGCGCCTGAAATTCATATTCCTGGCGCTGCGCAAGCCTCAGCCCATACGTCAGGAAATGCGCGAACGCGCACTCTGAAAAGCGCTCCATTCTGGTAATGCTGTCCGCGAAATGCTCTCCGTATATTTTTTTCGCCGCCTCTTCGCTTATCCTGTCGTCCCTCCCGATGCAAAAGGCCGCGTCGAGCAGCAGATCTGTCTTCTTTATCCATTCCGGGCGTCTCCGGTACCACGCATACAGTTCCATCCAGGCGCCGCCCGCCGTCTCATTCTGCATCCGCAGCCCCTCGATAAGATCGTCCACCGCTGTGGATTCCGTCAATTCCTTATCCGGAAGCTTTCTCTGTTCCTCGTCCGTCACCCTGATGTCCGGATAGAGCCTTCTGATCTCCTGGATCAAATAGGACGGCCTGACGCTCTTTCCCTCCGAAGAGACTCTGCTATAGAATAGAAGAAGTTTTTCCGAAGGCTTCGTCAGATTCAGATATAAATAAAATTTCTGCACATACGCCTGCTCCTTTCCCCCCGGAGCGAGACTTAATCTCTCCTGCAAAAACTTCTCCCGGTCCCGTTCGGTCAGAAAACCGTTCCGAAGGAGCTGTCCCGGAAGCAGCGTATCGTCCGCTCCCAGAAAGATCAGCGCTTTCACATCCTTCAGCCTGGTCCGTTCCATATCCCCGGCCACAACCTGATCGATCCCCGGCGGGATCACGCCCACCCGCGCTTCATTCAGTCCCGCGTCCAGAAGCTTACAGTACTCCTCCAGCGATACCTGCTCGTCCCCCAGAAGCTGCACGAATTTATCAAAAAGTTCCATGACGATCCTGTAGATCTGGGCATATTCCTTCGCCAGCGCCAGGTTTCCGTCCTCCGAAAACTTCTCCTCCTGCCGTTTCAGCTCCGTCTGCATATTCTCCTGTACCAGAAACTCATACAAGGCCGCCGTGATATCTCTCACTGTCTTTCTTCTCTGTTTCAGAACAAACATCAGGCCGTCCAGCTTTTCCACCAGCCATACCCGCAGATGGTTCACCGTCTCCAGTTCTTCCTCCGTCATTTTTTTCAGCGGCCTTATAAAGCGCTCCTGCCACTGCCGGTATCCCCGGATTCCAAGCCCAAGCACATAATTATCCAGAAGATCCAGCTCGTCGGGAGAAATCCAGACGTATCCCGAACGCAGAAACCGGAAGACGCTGTCATAGGTAAAATTCTGTTCCGCCGCCGCAAGAAGGCTTCGGATATATTCCACAAAAGAATTCTGCAGAATGCTCCTTTTCTGATCCATAAAAAAAGGAATGTTGTATTGATTCAGGGCATATTCCAGGTAATCGCCGTAGACTTCCATGTCGCCTGCGATAATGCCGATCTCCCGGTATCGATACCCCTTCTCCCGAACCAGCCTCCTTACGGCCGCAGCGGCCGCAAGAGCTTCCGAGGCAGGATTGCGCGACATATGGATCTCGATTTCCCGCGTCGGTTTCCCATAAGATTTACCGGAATACCGGAACAGGTTCCGTTCCAGGAAACCCAGCGCTTCGGAATCTCGAAACCGCCAGAGAGGCCGCCGATACAGGCAGACCGGTTCCTCCACAGGGATCTTTTGTTCCCCGGCGATCTCAATCAGGCTCGTCACCGTGCGCTTGCTCATGCCGAACAGCTGGTAGGGATGCCGCCAGGTATACGGATCCTCCCTCTCATCCAGAGTCACTGTAACGATCACGTCAGGACAGATCCGCATCAAAATTCCCAGCAGACGATTCTGTACCGGGGTAAATCCGGTAAACCCGTCCAGCGCGACCGTACTCTTTCTCAGCAATTCGGAATCCTCTGCCGCCCGGCAAAGCACGTCCAGCAGTTCTTCCTTCGTGATATACCTGTCCTGAAGATATTCCTGAAACCGTTCGTAGAGCAGCTTTATATCCTGCAGCTTGTAATAAAGATAGGACTCCTCTCCCGCGCTTTCCATAACGCGTTCCAGCTCCTTCGCTCCGATATCATACTGCACAAACTCGGAAATCACAGATTTTACTTCGCTGATATATCCCGGTTTTTTTATATTTCCGCGCAGCGCCCGAAGCTGTTCTTTACAGTCGCCGGCAATCTTCCTCAAAACCAGGCTCTTTCCCTCGTCGTCGAGAACGGGCGCGCGTCCATGTCCGGTTTCTTCAAAAACACGATGTGCCAAGCGTACGAAGCTCAGCACATCAATATTCATAATTCCCCTTTTCTCGTTCATGGACACAAGATCCTTCTGCGTCTGCATCGTAAACTGTTCCGGCACGATCACCATGTAGGTACGGTCCGGGTTTTCCCGGGCCTCCCGCGTGATCCTCTGATATAAATAGTGAGATTTTCCGGAACCGGATCCCCCAAAAACAAACTGTAACGCCATCGCCGCTTCACCCTTTCCGCCTATCTCGTCTCTAAAAATTCCGCTTCCCTGGAAGCCTTCTCGTCATCCGGATAGTCCGCCAGATACTCCTTGAGTTTTGTCCTGGCGCTTTCAAAATCCTGCAGCTCCTCGTACG
>CANRMH010000075.1 GCA_947631695.1 uncultured Lachnospiraceae bacterium
AGTCTGAACGATCTGCGGCGGAGGGGGCTGGACGCGCTGAAATACGCAGTCCTGAAAAGTTTCAGGCGCGCAGAGTCAGGGGAGTATCCCGATCCTGTTTATGACGGAGCGCCGCTTTTTCAGACGGTTCAGAAAAACATCGGCAAGACGCCGCTTTTTGCGTCGGTGGAGACGCTGGACCAGTTTCGCGCCGTGTCCGGGCGGACGGGAGTGGAAAGAATTTATGTGGAGGACGGGCTGATAATGGATCATCCGGGAGAGATGGCGAGACGGATGGCCCAAAACCGGAAAAGGAATCCCGGACAGAAAATTTATATTTCCATGCCCCGGATTTTTCGGACGGAGGCGGTAAGGATATACGAAAAACATATCGCAGAATGGGAGGAAATGTTTGACGGAGCGCTGATCCGGAATCTGGAGAGCTATGAATTTCTGCGCTCCGCGAATTTCTCCGGGCCGATAGTTGCCGACGCAAATTTATACCAGTGGAACAGATGGGCGAAAGCGTTCTGGGCAAAGAATGGGATTGCCTCTTCGACCGCGCCTCTGGAACTGAATTACAGCGAGCTGAAATCGCTTGGAACCGCCGGAATGGAGCTGGTCGTTTACGGCTATCTGCCGGTGATGGTGAGCGCGGGCTGCGTGAGGAAAAATACGGGGAAATGTACGCATACGGGCGGATATGAGATGCTTGAGGACAGATATCACAAGCGTTTCGCCGTAAAATGCGACTGCCGTTACTGCTGTAATGTAATATACAATTTTGCCCCGCTGGTGCTTGCGGATCAGAGAGGCGCGATCATGGATCTGGAATGCGCGGGACTTCGGATGCAGTTTACCGCTGAGACATATGAGGAGACAGAAAACATCCTGGATCTGTATGAGGATGTTTTCATGCGGGGAGGGCGTATCCGGATGCCGGAGACAGAATATACCAGGGGACACTTCAGGAGAGGCGTGACGTAGGTGAAAGAATGGTAAATGTAATCGTAGAATTATTCAAATATTTAATGATATTCATAATTGTAATGTACGCGTATTCCTGCTTTTCGATCTTCAGGTACCGCAGTGAAAGAAAGAGGAAGGCGACGCTTCGCAGGCAGAATATCTGGATGTATCTTTTGCACCTGATGGCCTTCATTATCCTGTATCTGGAAACGGAAAACGTTACGATCATCGCGTTTTACCTGATGCAGGTCGTGCTGTTTGGAGTGACCATTTTTTTATACACACATCTTTATCCCAAAGCTTCCCGGCTGGTGGTCAATCATATGTGTATGCTCCTGTGCATCGGTTTCATCATGCTGACAAGGCTGAATTATACGAAGGCGCTAAAGCAGTTCGCGATTGCCGCCTGCGCCATTGCGTTCAGCCTCGTGGTCCCTGTGATTATCAGAAAGGTGAAATGGCTTGCCGAGTGGGGCAGGCTGTACGCGGTTGCCGGGATGATCGCCCTTGCGGTTGTGGCGGTCATGGGACGGGTATCCTACGGGGCCAAGCTTGGATTTTCTGTCGGAGGTATCAGCATCCAGCCCTCGGAACTTGTAAAGATCATCTTTGTGTTTTTTGTGGCTGCCAGCCTCAAGGCGTCCGTGACATTAAAAACAGTGGTGATCACGACGGCGGTTGCCGCCGTCCATGTGCTGATCCTGGTCGCGTCAAAAGATCTTGGAGCTGCGCTTATCATTTTTGTAGTCTATCTGGTGATGCTGTATGTGGCGACAAGACAGCCTCTCTATATCCTGGCCGGCCTGGCGTCCGGAAGCGCGGCGTCGGTGGCGGCGTATTACCTGTTCCACCATGTGAAGACGAGAGTGGTGGTTTGGCGCGATCCCTTTACGGCGTATGACAGCGGAGGGTATCAGGTTGCGCAGTCGCTGTTTGCGATCGGAACGGGAAGCTGGTTTGGCATGGGACTTTTTCAGGGTTCCCCGGACAGCATTCCGGTGGCGGACGAGGACTTTATATTTTCGGCGATCTCGGAAGAACTGGGACTGTTTTTTGCGCTTTGTCTGATCCTGATCTGCGTCAGCTGCTATATCATGTTTTTAAATATTGCAATGCAGCTTCGCAACCAGTTCTACAAGCTGGTAGCGCTCGGACTCGGGACGTGCTATATTTTCCAGGTGTTTTTGACCATCGGAGGGGTGACCAAATTCATTCCGTCCACAGGAGTGACGCTCCCTCTGGTGAGCTACGGGGGAAGTTCCCTGCTAAGCTCGCTGATCATGTTCGCCATTATCCAGGGACTGTATATATTGAGGGAAGACGAGGAAGAGAATATTGAAAGAAAGAAAAAAGAACGGGAAAAAAGTATCCCGGAAAGAAGAAAGGCAGGAAAAGGAAAAGAGGAGAAAGGCAAACAAAGAGTTCGCCAGGGTGACTTATCTGTTCGTGGGTCTGTTCCTGTTCCTGATGGGATACATCGTATATTTTAATGTAGTCAAAAGCAAAGAGATCATCAATAGTCCTTATAATCCCCGACTTGACTCTATGGCCGACCGCGTCGTCCGGGGAACGATTACGGACCGGGCCGGGAATGTTCTGGCGCAGACTCATACAGGCGATGACGGGACGGAGTCGCGTTATTATCCGTATGCGAATTTATACGCCCATGTAGTAGGATATTCCGACCAGGGAAAGGCAGGACTGGAATCTTCCGAAAATTTTGAGCTTTTGACTTCCAATGCCTTTTTTCCGGAGAAACTCAAAAAAGAATTTAAGGATGAGAAAAATATTGGGGATACGGTGGTAACGACGTTGGATACCGGACTTCAGCAGGCGGCTTACCAGGCGCTGGGAGCAAATAACGGGGCGGTTGTGATCATGGAACCGGGCACCGGAAAGATCCTGGCCATGGTGTCCAAGCCGGATTATGATCCGAATACCGTTTCTCAGAACTGGGAATGGCTGAGCGGAGATGCAAACAGCAGTCTGCTCAACCGCGCTACGCAGGGACAGTATGCTCCCGGTTCCGTGATGAAACTGGTGACCACGCTTGAATATATGCGGGAAGCGGGAGATGTGAGCGGATATCTGTACAACTGCACCGGTGAGATCACGCACGATGGGACAACGATTCCCTGTGCGAATCACAGCGCGCACGGGCAGGTGGATCTGGCGGCATCCTTCGCCTTTTCCTGCAATTCGTCGTTCTGCAACATCGGATTGTCGCTGAATGTCAACAAATACCGGGAAACGGCGAAAGAACTGCTTTTTGATTCCAGACTGCCGAGCGAACTTCCATACAGCAGGAGCCGTTTCCGCCTGAAATCTTCAGACAGTTCGGCCGATAAGATGATGACGGCTATGGGACAGGGAGAGACGCTGGTCAGCCCCTATCATATGGCTCTGATCACCTGTGCAGTCGCCAACGGAGGCGTCCTCATGGAACCCTATCTCGTGGACAGGATCACAAACTACACGGGAACGACCGTCAGACAGCACAAACCCCAAAAATACGCGCAGCTTATGTCGTCATCGGAGGCTATGCAGATAAAAGAATACATGAAAGACGCCGTGGAATACGGAACCGCCTCCGTGCTGAGCGGGCAGGGATACTCGGCCGCAGGAAAGACAGGTACCGCGGAGTATGGTTCGAAGGAGGGACTCAACCATTCCTGGTTCATAGGATTTTACAATCCGGACAATCCGGAACTGGTGATAAGCGCGGTGGTGGAGGAGACGGACGGAGGAACAAAAGCGGTGAACGTGGCGAAAGCGGTTTTTGACAGCTATTATGGAAGTATGTGGGAATAAAAGAGGATAAGACGGTGAAATATTATAAATATCTTTATCTTGAGGATGGACTGGAAAAGAAGAAAGATAAAATCATCAAAAAACTGGAGAAGAACCGGCTGCAGTTCGGCGTATGGCTGATCGCGCTGCCTGAAAACGAAAAAAACCAGCTCGAGATCGTGGATTCAAAAAATCTTCTCCAGAAGAACTATCCGAAAGAAAAAATATTTGTTGTGGGACTTACAAGAAATTACGAGGACGCATTGGAATTAGTGGAAAAAATTGTACAAGAGGTATATGATAAAACCGGAGAATGCGATATCCGGACATTTATTCTGAAAAAAGAGCGGGAAGAGTGAGATGCTACATATTGTGTTGTTTGTTTTAAAGCTCATAGGGATCATAGTTGCCGTGATACTGGGAATACTGGTATTGCTGACAGGTATCGCGCTGTTTGTGCCGGTGAGATACCGGATCTTTGCCGGCAGAGGCGACGCGGGGGAGAATACCGCGGCGTCCGTCAGGGCGACGTGGCTGTTTCACCTGGTGAGAGCCGAATATACCTATCAGGAAGAAAAAGGAAATTTTTCCGTCAGAATCCTATGGAAAACCTTTGACGAAAAAAAGACGGAAAAGAATGAAAGGAAAGATCATGATGAAAAAAAGATACCGGACGACCCGAAAGCAAGCGGGACTGGATCTGAAAAGGCAGATAAAGCGGATCAAAAGAATGCAAAAAAATCTGAACCATCTGAAAGCAGTGCGCAGATACATGAAAAAGAAGGCTCCGCAGATCAGAAAAAAATGGAAAGGAACGGCGGGGATGTTCCGAGGAGGACGACCGGTTGGGCGGAAAAGATAAAATGTACATTTCAGAAATTTTATGATAGAATAAATACGTTAAAAAACAGAACAGAAAAGCTGAAAGATTTTTTGGGCGACGAGACGCACCGAAGCGCGTTTTCAAAGATAAAAAAAGAAGGCGTCCGCTGTCTTGGCCGGCTGCGGCCAAAGCGTCTGGATATAAAACTGGAGTTTGGATTCGACGATCCGTACCTTACAGGCACGGCGCTTGCCGGACTGGGAGCGGCGTATCCTTTTTTGAACGGACATGTATCGGTGACTCCCAATTTTGAGAGGAAAACGCTCGCCGGACGGATTGCGGCGAGCGGGAAAATATATGCGGTTCATTTGGCGGCTCTTATATGGAACCTTCTTTGGTCCAGAGAGGTTCGCCAGACATATAGAGACGGAAAAAAACTTGGAGGGTAAAAGGAAGGAGGATATGATATGTCAGAGAATAATTTTAAAGGAACGGTCGAGACTCTTTTTCAGGGAATGGATGGAATTGTCTCCACTAAAACCGTAGTTGGCGAGGCAATCCATATTGGGGATATTATTATCCTGCCGCTCGTGGATGTGTCTTTTGCGATTGGCGCCGGCGCGTTTAGCGGGGACAAAAAGGAGAAGGGCGCCGGAGGACTTGGGGGGAAAATGACTCCGAGCGCCGTGCTTGTGATCCAGAACGGGGTGACAAGGCTGGTGAACATTAAGAATCAGGATACGATTACGAAGATTCTTGATATGGCGCCGGAAGTGATCAGTCGCTTCTCGTCAAAAAAAGGCGAGCGGATGACGGAGGATGACGTGATGGAGATCCTAAACGAGGACGACGAAAAAGAAGAGTGATTCCATCCCGGGCGGAGTGCATATAATAGAGTAAAGGCATCGGACGGGAGAACGGACGATGAGGCGCGTGGTTGGATTCGGACTGTTTTGGTTTTCCGGAGGAATGGTTTTTAATATGCTTCTTCCCAATCTGTTTGTGGAGATATTGTGCGCAGCCCTTTTTGTATTGGCGGCATATGAATTGTTTTGCTGTAAGAGATAGAAATCAGGCGGAAGACAATTATTTATAAAAGAAACGCTTGCAATTCACGCATACTTCTGATACAATACTAAATGTTGTAAGTCTTGAGAACGGATAAGTGTTAGGAGGTGCGGTCATGGCGAAATGTGCTATTTGTGAAAAGGGTGCTCATTTTGGAAACAATGTAAGCCACTCTCATAGAAGATCACCGAAAATGTGGAAATCAAATGTGAAGTCGGTTCGCGTTAGAACGGAAAACGGAGCTACAAAGAAAATGTATGTTTGTACTGCATGTTTGAGATCTGGAAAAGTCGAGCGTGCGTAATGTAAGATGTAAAGCCCGGAGTCGTTGAGAGTCCGGGCTTTTGTTATTGTAAATTTATTCCGAACAGAGTATAATACCCATATCAGGCGAAATTCGCATTCTTGTCATGCGGACAGAAGAATTGGAGGTTAAGGATATGAAGGGAAGTCTGAGTACGGATTACGGTATGATTACAATCAACCCTGAGGTGATCGCCAAATATGCAGGAACCGTAGCAGTGGAATGTTTTGGGATTGTCGGAATGGCTGCGGTGAACATGAAGGACGGTCTGGTAAGGCTCCTCAAGAGAGACAGCCTGACGCACGGGATTCAGGTAATGATCTCCGAAGAAAATGAAATTAATATCGATTTCCATATTATTGTGGCGTATGGAGTCAGCATTTCAGCGGTTACGGATAATCTGGTCAGTAACGTGAGATATAAGGTGGAAGAATTTTCCGGGATGACGGTAAAGAAGATTAACATCTATATTGAAGGCGTCAGGGTGATCGATTAATTAAGGAGGAACTGATAAAGTGGCTACGAAAAATATAAATGTGGATATGCTTGCCAGGATGTTTTTGGCCGGAGCGCAGAATATTGAGGCAAAAAAAGAATATATTAATGAATTGAACGTATTCCCGGTACCGGATGGAGATACCGGGACAAATATGTCTTTGACCATCATGTCGGCTGCGAAGGAAGTGACGGCAATCGGGAAATTGGATATGGCGTCGCTGGCAAAAGCGATATCTTCCGGTTCTCTCAGAGGAGCGAGAGGGAATTCCGGAGTGATCCTGTCACAGCTACTCCGCGGATTTACAAAAGCGCTGCGCCACGAGGAGCGGATCGATGCGAAGGTTCTGGCTCTTGCGTGCGAACGAGCGAAGGACACCGCCTACAAGGCGGTTATGAAGCCAAAGGAAGGCACGATTCTCACGGTTGCAAAAGGAATCGCCCAGAAGGCGGCGCAGATGGCCGAGGAAACGGACGATCTGGAAGTGTTTTTTCCGGCTGTGATCGAGTACGCGCAGGAAGTTCTGGAGCAGACGCCGGAGATGCTTCCGGTGCTGAAGGAAGCGGGAGTCGTAGACTCCGGCGGCCAGGGGCTTCTCGAGGTGATCAGGGGAGCCTACGACGCGTTCCTGGGAAAAGAAGTGGATTACAGCGCTCTGGCCTCCGAGAGCCGGCCGAATACGGCAAAGGCTTCCGGCGGGGAGGCCGCCGATATCAAGTTCGGCTATTGCACCGAATTCATCATTTTGACGGAAAAGGAATTTGATGAGAAAACGGAGAGAGAGTTCAAGGCATATCTGGAATCCATCGGGGATTCTATTGTCTGCGTGGCGGACGAGGATGTGGTGAAGGTGCATGTCCACACCAACGATCCCGGACTTGCGATTCAGAAGGCTCTCACATACGGTCAGCTCTCGCGCATGAAGATCGACAATATGCGGGAGGAACATCAGGAGAAGCTGATCCGGGATGCGCAGAAGATTGCAGAACAGCAGAAGAAAGAGCAGGAGCAAAGCCGGAAGAAGCCGGAGAAAGAGATGGGATTTATTGCCGTTTCCATCGGCGAGGGACTGAACAAGATTTTCCGCGAACTGGGAGCGGATTATATTATCGAGGGCGGACAGACGATGAACCCCAGCACAGAGGATATTCTGAACGCCGTCGATCAGGTGAACGCTTCTACCGTCTTCATTCTGCCGAACAATAAAAATATCGTTCTTGCGGCAAATCAGGCGAAAGCCCTGGTAAAGGATAAACAGCTTGTTGTGATCCCTGCAAAAACCATACCTCAGGGAATTACGGCGCTGATCAATTATATGCCGGACGCAGAGGTTTCGGAGAACGAACAGGCGATGCTGGAAGGAATTAGCCATGTAAAAACCGGACAGGTCACATATGCGGTGAGGGATACCCATATCGACGACAGGGAAATCCACGAGGGAGACATTATGGGAATTGCGGATCAGGGAATCCTCGCGGTAGGAACGCAGATCGAGGAAACCGCAAAAGAACTGCTGGAAAATCTGGTGGACGAGGATTCGGAACTGATCAGCATTTACTATGGGGAAGAGATCAACAAAGAGGACGCGGAAGCGTTTATCAATGAGGTCGAGATCCTGTATCCCAATATGGATATCGACGCTCATTTCGGCGGCCAGCCGATCTATTACTACCTGATGGCGGTAGAGTGATATGCAGATGGATGCGGACACACCGGTTGGCTCCCTGAAAGGAGTCGGAAAGAAGACGGAACAATTATTCGCCAGAGTGGGCGTTTACACGGTGGGAGACCTTCTGTCGTACTATCCTCGCAGTTATGATATCTACGAGGACGCGGTTCCCATCTGCGCGCTGGAAGAGGGAAAAACGGCTGCGGTTACCGGTTTTATCTGCAGCCCGGTACAGATCTCAGGAAATAAAAAAATGCAGGTCACGACGCTGCAGATCAGGGATCTGACCGGAGTGCTGAGGGTCGCCTGGTTTCGTATGCCGTTTCTTAAAAGCACTTTATCCGGAGCCGGACGGGTGACTTTGCGGGGGATGGTCGTCAGGCGAAAAAGCGGCCTGGTCATGGAACAGCCGGAAATTTTTTATCCGGCTGAAAAGTATGAAGAAAAAAGGAATACGATGCAGCC
>CANRMH010000076.1 GCA_947631695.1 uncultured Lachnospiraceae bacterium
ATCTTTTTATCCACCCCGAACAGAAGCGGTTCCGCATATTGTTTTAAAACCGCAGGTTCGTAAATCAGCGCGGAGTTGAACATCTCGTCCGCCTCCTCCTGATAGGGAAAGATATTCTTCTCCTCTCCCCGTCTCACCGACGCCCACATCGCGATCGTCTGCTCTGCCGGAATGCTCCGCGTTCTGGCGTCTCTCACCAGGCGGCGGATCAATCTCCCGTCCGCGGTAGGAATCCGGTTGTGTTCGTCTATATTTAACTGGGTCAGCGCGCTGATATAGATCTTAAATTTATTCTTATCGGGGAGCCGCTTTGTCAGTTCCGGATTCAGGCAGTGGATCCCCTCGATCACCAGCACGTCGTTCGGGCCGAGTCTTTTCGGCTTTCCGAAATACTCCTTATGCCCGGTCTTAAAATTAAAAGAGGGGATCACCACCTCCCCGCCGCAGAGCAGCCGCTCCATCTGGCAGTTAAACAGCTTCATGTCCACTGTCTCCAGAGCTTCAAAATCATACGCCCCGTCCTCGTTTCTGGGCGTATCCTCCCGCTCCAGAAAATAGTTGTCCATGGCGATCGGATACGGACTCATCCCATTGGTCTTCAGCTGAACGGACAGTCGGTGGGAAAATGTCGTCTTTCCGGAGGAGGACGGCCCCGCGACCAACACAAATTTAACGTCCGGTTCGGACGCGATCTTCTCTGCAATTTCCGCGATTTTTTTCTCCTGCATCGCCTCCTGGACAAGCACCATTTCCCGGAAATCACTCCCGGTGATCCTGTCGTTGAGCGCCCCTACCGTCTCGATTCCCTGCATGTCTCCCCAGCGGGTGGACTCCTTCATCACCCGGAACAGCTTGCCAGCAGGCTGAAAGGGTTCCAGTTTCCCCGGGCAGCGCTCGGCGGGCATCTGAATGACAAAACCTTCATCGTACGGATACAGCTCAAAAAATTTCAGGCATCCTGTCGACGGCGCCATATATCCGTAAAAATAGTCGTCGAACCCATCCAGGCTGTAGACGTTGACCTTCGATACCCTCCGGTACCGGAACAGCCTTTCCTTGTCATGCATCCCCTGCCGGTGAAACAGGGCAATGGCGTCGTCCGTACGGACCGTGCGTTTTTTTATCGGGATATCCAGATCCGCCATCTCCCGCATCCGTGCTTTCACGCGTCCCAGAAATTCCTCATCAACCCGCACGCCGCCCACAGTGCAGTAGTATCCCTGTCCCACGGAACAATGAATCCTCACCCCGGAAATCTCCCGGCCCCTGCAGACGTCGTAAACCGCTTTCACAAGCAGAAATGTCATACTTCTCCTGTATGCTTTATGGCCGCTGGGATCTCCCGTCGTCACAAAATCCAGGATCTGGTCCTCCTGCACCGTCTTATGAAGCTCCTGAAGGCGGCCGTTGACATGCGCCAGCACGATATCATTCTCATATTCTTTCTGAAATTCGCGGGCTATTTCCAGGTAGGGCGTCCCCGCAGCGTATTCCCGGGTTTCCCCTCCTACCCGCACATGGTAGATCTCCTGCATTATAGTTTCCTTCCCCGATTCGCTTCCATCATATTTCCCCTTATACCGTGTGAAACGGATGCCGGACGGGAGCCGTCCTCACCGTGACTCCCTCCAGAACATTTCTCAGATATCCTCCCATATCTTCCACAAAAATATGCTCGATCCCATAATGTCCCGCGTCAATGACCGCAAGGCCCTGCGCCGCCGCGTCGATCCCGGTATGATGGTCAATATCCCCCGTCACCAGCACGTCCGCTCCCTTGTCAAGCGCGGCGCCGATCATGCTCTTTCCGGAACCCGGTGAAACGGCCATGCGCCGGATCTTCCCATCCAGATCGCCAAACACGCGGACACTCTCCAATTGAAATCCATCCTTCACCAGACGGCAGCACTCAGACAGCGTAAGTTCCGACTCCAGGTCGGCCACCCGTCCGATCCCCTTCGGTTCTTCCCCCTGTTCCGTCACTTCAAGTATCTCGGGATCATGAAGCGCCAGCCTTTCCCCGGACCGCACGGACATTCCCAGCACGTCGTAATTGGTATGCATGGCATAGCAGGAGATGTCGTTACGGATCAGACGGATCAGACGTCTTCCGATAAAATCCTGATTTGTCACCCGCTTCATTCCCTCAAAAATCAACGGATGGTGAGTGATCAGCATATCCGCTCCCTTTTCCGCCGCATCCTCGATCACTTCGTCCGTCGCGTCCAGCGCGACATAGATACAGCGCACTTCCCTGTCGTCCCTTCCGACCAGAAGCCCCACGTTATCCCATTTAAGCGCACAAAAACGCGGATAATCTCTTTCTATGATTTCTATAATTTCTTTACATTTCATATGTATTCACTCCCCGAAATAAAATTCCAGCGCATCCCTGATCCTCTCAAGCTCCTTTTGAAGTTCCGCTGCGCGCAGATCTGCCCTGCCGCCTCCGCACATGCGCAGTTCCCGCAAAAGTTCGTCTCTGATCTTTTTCTCCCGGCTCAGATACCGCAGGAGTACCGGATGCCGGTTTTGAAGGAGCAACGGCCCGTAGTACAGTTCCGTCTCCGCATATTGCCTGTCCCTGCCGTGCCGCGCCTTCATCATCGGATAAAACTTTCCGTCCTCCTCCACCATATCCTCCTTCACAATCCGAAAATCGTGTACATTCAGATACCGGCGCACTTTGTGGATCTCGGACTGGGGCTGCAGGATCAATTCTTCCAGTTCCCCGACAATTTCGGGGGACTTCTCCAATATACGGATGATCAATCCTCCTCCCATCCCGGCCGCGATCATCCCGGCCGCCTCCCTTACGTTCAGGGCGGACAGTCCGTCGGAGATCCTCAGTTCGATCCGTTCTTCCAGGCCGCATTCCCGGACGTGTTCTCCCGCCCTCTTCAGCGGCCCGCGATGAATATCCATCGCAACAGCCTTCGGGCATATCCCGTTCTCTACAAGATAGATCGGAACATAGCCGTGGTCGGTCCCCACATCCGCAACAGAGACGCCCTCTGTCACAAGACCTGCAACTGCAAAAAGTCTTTTTGATAGTTTCATGGGCGCCTCTTTCTCAATCCAGATAATCTCTTAATTTTCTGCTGCGGCTCGGATGGCGGAGCTTGCGGAGCGCCTTCGCCTCGATCTGGCGGATACGCTCTCTGGTCACATCGAATTCCTTGCCCACTTCCTCCAGCGTGCGGGCTCGCCCGTCATTCATGCCGAAACGCAGGCGAAGCACTTTCTGCTCCCTCTCCGTCAAAGTATTCAGCACTTCATCCAGCTGTTCCTTCAACAGGGTCGCCGCCGCCGCTTCCGCCGGCACGGGTACGTTATCATCCTGAATGAAATCTCCGAGATGGCTGTCTTCTTCCTCCCCTATAGGGGTTTCCAGGGACACCGGCTCCTGAGAAATCTTTAATATTTCCCTTACCCGCTCTACCGGCATGTCCAACTCTTCTGCGATCTCTTCCGGCGTAGGCTCCCTCCCCAATTCCTGCAATAACTGTCTGGACACACGGATCAGCTTGTTGATCGTCTCTACCATATGGACCGGAATGCGGATCGTTCTCGCCTGATCTGCGATCGCCCTGGTAATCGCCTGACGGATCCACCAGGTCGCATATGTGCTGAATTTGAATCCCTTATGGTAATCAAACTTCTCTACGGCTTTGATCAGTCCGAGATTTCCCTCCTGGATCAGATCCAGAAACAACATCCCTCTCCCTACATATCTCTTCGCAATGCTGACCACCAGCCTCAGATTGGCCTCCGCAAGACGCTTTTTGGCATCCTCGTCGCCGTCCGCCATACGCTTGGCAAGATCCACTTCCTCCTCCGCGGTCAGAAGCGGCACCTTGCCGATCTCTTTGAGATACATCCGCACGGGATCCTCGATGCTGATCCCGTCGGGCACGGACAGGTCGATCTTCTCTACATCCACCTCTTCCTCCTCAGAGATGACGATCTCCACATCTTCGTCCTCCTCGCCGCTGATGCGCAGCACGTCGATGTTGTTCGCTTCCAGATATTCAAACACATGTTCCATCTGCTCGGACGTCAATTCCATGTCATGGAAAAAATCGTTGATTTCCTGCAGTTCCAGAATGCTCTTCTTCTTCTTTCCCAGTACGACCAGCGCCTTCAGTTTCTCTGAAAATTTTACCATATTGTCATCCATGTAGCGTCCATCCTCTCATTGCTTGTTTATATTTTATCCTTAATTAACAGAAATATGCAATTTTCGGAGGTCCTGTACCGACCTCTTTGCCTCCATCAAATGCTGTAATCCCTTTATATCCGCAGGATCCAGATTCCTTGCCGCATCCTCAAGGCTGTACTCCTTCACCTTGATCAGGGTTTCTCTCAGCGCCTTTTCCTGTTCTCTCGGCGATTCCAGATCACGGATCCTTGTATGGAACAGCGCCGCGGCCTCCCGGTGTTCCTCCTCATCCGTAAAATGATTCATGATCTGCGCCGGATTGACCGCCCCGGATTCATACTGCTCATACAGCAGCTGCGCCACCGTCCGGTACAGCCCCTCTTCAAAATCAGAAGGCTCGATATATTTCCTGACCTGATGAAAGACGGAGGCGTCCTCGATCAGCCAGGTCAGAAGGATCCTCTGAGACTTTACCCTTCCGTTCTCCTTCCCCCTGTCTTTCTTTTCCGCCTGCGCCGGCCGCCTTGCGGGTCTGGCAAGTCCTCTCTGAACCGCCGTCTTCGCGACAAGACGGCCGAGTTCCTCCACGCCCGTGTGATAGACGCCGGCAACCGCCTCGATGTAATTGTTCCGCTCGATCTCCTCGTCGAACTCCGTCAGCCTGCGGGCCGTCTCCCTCATAAATTCCGTTCTGCCTTCGGGGGAATCCATATCGTAATCCCTCTCAAGCATTTCGAGGGTGAACAGGAAACCGTTTTTCGCCTGGCTGATCCGCTCCTCAAACGCTTCCGCTCCCAGGTTCTTTATGAATTCATCCGGATCCTTATAAGGTTCCATGCGAATGACCTTCGCGCCGATCCCCGCCTCCCTCAGAAGCGGGATCGCCCGCAGGGCCGCTTTGGTCCCCGCCCCATCGCTGTCATACGTCAGATATACCTCTCTGACATAACGTTTCATCAGGGAAACATGTCCGGATGTCAGGGATGTTCCCAGAGACGCCACGGCATTGGAAAATCCCGCCTGGTGAAGCGCTATGACGTCCATGTACCCCTCGCACAGAAGGAAATACGGCCTCCTGGACGTCCTCGCGCGGTGAAGTCCATAGAGATTGCGGCTCTTGTCAAATACCGGCGTTTCCGGGGAATTCAGATATTTGGGTTCTCCGTCCCCCATCACGCGGCCGCCGAACCCTATCACCCGCTGATTTGCGTCCATGATCGGAAACATCACCCGGTTATTGAACTTGTCGTACGCGCCGTATTTTTCGCTGACGTTGATCAGGCCTGCCTCCCGGATCTGTTCCTCCCCGTAGCCCTTCGCTCTCAGATACTGATAAAGATCCGAAGACTGCTTCCCGGCGTACCCAAGCCCAAACGAAGTGATCGTCTCATCGTCAAGTTTTCGGTTTTTCAGGTATGTATAGGCCCTCTCCCCGCGGGGCGTCTTCAGCTGCGCATAGAAATATTTCGCGGCCTCCTTGTTAATCTCCAGCAAAACGGCCTTTTTCCGGAACTTTTCCTTCGCCTCCGCCGAAACGTCCTGTTCCGGAAGTTCCACGCCCGCCCGATCCGCCAGAGCTTTCAGCGCTTCCACAAACGTAAAGTTCTCATACTCCATCAGGAAGGTAAAAACGTTGCCCCCCGCCCCGCAGCCAAAGCAATAATACATCTGCTTCTGCCTGCTGACCGAGAAGGACGGGGATTTCTCATTGTGGAACGGACAGAGTCCAAAGTAAGAGTTCCCCTTTTTCTGCAATTTTACATAGCCGGAAATCACATCGACGATATCGTTTCTCGATCTGACTTCCTCCACCAGTTCGTCCGGATAATACATCGGCCATTACACCCTTTTCATATCCACATATTTGTCCTCAATAATATTATTCGACAAAACTTTTTGATTTCCTTTCATTTTTCGGGAATTTGTTATAAAAAAAGAAAAGGAGACCCGGCAACGCAGATTTCTGATTGCCGGATCCCCATATCCTCTCCGTCCCCGCAGAGTCCGGATTTTTTATTCCTCTTTTTTCAGTCTCTCCTCGATCGCTTCGACCACGGTTTCCAGTACTTTGATCCTCGCATAATACTTGGAATTTCCCTCGACCACGATCCAGGGCGCGCTCGGAGTGGATGTACGGATCAGCATCTCGTTTACCGCATCCTCGTACTGATCCCATTTCTCACGGTTTCTCCAGTCCTCATCCGTAATCTTCCACTGTTTTTCCGGATTTTCCTGTCTGGCCTGGAACCTTCTCGCCTGCTCGTCCTTATCAATCTGCATCCAGAACTTCATTACGATAGCGCCCGCATTTACCAGATCCTGCTCCATATCGTTCATCTCTTTGTACGCGCGGTGCCATTCCTGCTCCGTACAGAAGCCCTCGATCCTCTCCACCATAACTCTTCCGTACCATGTGCGGTCAAAGATCGCAATATGTCCCGCCTTCGGCATGGCCGTCCAGAATCTCCACAGATAATGGTGAGCCTTCTCTATGTCGTTCGGCGAAGCCGTCGGGTGAACCACATAGCCTCTCGGATCCATCTTTTCGGTCAATCGCTTGATCGCGCCGCCTTTGCCTCCGGCGTCCCATCCCTCAAAACCGAGAACCACCGGAATCCTTCTGCGGTACAGTTCACCGTGAAGCACGGAAATCCTTTTCTGCAGCTTCTTCAGTTTCTTTTTGTACTCTTCTTTCGTATAGGAAAGGCTCAGATCCGCTTTTGCAAGAATGGATTCCGTCAATATCTTATCCGGCTTCGGCTGTTCCTCCGCGGACTTGATCTCATTCGCCATAGCGGCTTCTTTCATGATCCGTTTCTCCTCGTTCCGGCGCCGCACCAGTTCGATCTGTCTGGAAAGCTTCTGTATCACAATGGAATATATCTTAGCCGTCGCAAACTTCCGGTCCATTGCCTCCACAATATGCCATGGGGCATAGTCCGTATCCGTACGCTTCAGCATCTCTTCATTGATCTTTTCGTATTTTTCAAACTCTCTGTTCCGCTCCAGATCCCCCTCGCTGACGCGCCATTCCGTCTCTTTGGAAGACAGAAGCTTATCAAACCTCTTCTTCTGTTCCTCCTGATCGATCGCCAGGAATATTTTGATGATCACCATTCCGTCATCCGTAAGCTGCTGCTCAAACGAGCAGATAGAATCGTAGGCGGATGACAATTCGCTCTTTTTGGTTCTCTTATCAAAGCGGTCGATCAGAACTTTCCGATACCAGCTGCTGTCGTAAACGGCAATCCTGCCTTTTTCCGGCATCTTCGTCCAGAATCTCCACAGGAATGGATACATCCGCTCTTCCTCTGTCTCGTTTTTAACCGCATATACCTCAAATCCTCTCGGATCGAGCGCCTTGATCAGTTCGCTGATCTGTACTCCCTTTCCTGCAGCTCCGTATCCCTCAAATGCGATCATAACCGGAATTCCCAGTTCCTTACATGTACGCTGAAGCTTTCCTAATTCCGGCTCCAGTTCCGCCATTTTTTCACGATACTCTGCCTTACTCAGCTTTTTCGTTAAATCCAACTTCTCAAGCATATGCAGACCTCCTTATTATTCATTTTAGCTTGTCATATATTTATAACATTATACAACATTTTTAGAGAATTTTATTAAAAAAATAAAAATTTGTGCAAAAAATTTTATATTTTTTTCATACACTGTTTTTATATTGGATTATCTGCACAAAAAATCATTCTTCTATCCGTATGATTTCGTACAAATCGTCAAATTTGATTTTTTCCATCACAATCTGCAGAATCCTTTCCTGCAGATCCAGCGCCGCAACCATACCGGTCAGCTGCACATACTCCTCTTCATGATAATATACCGCCGTGATCATCTCCCCCGGCCTGATCGTGTTCAGCGCGTCGTTCAGCTTCCTCTCCATATCCTCTGACAACTCACGTCTTGGCACCCGGATCTTCTCCTTCTCGGCAAGCGCCTCCGCAAATCCCTTCAAAGGAGAAAACGGAAGAAATTGTTTTGCCCGCTCGGACACAGACATTTTTGTTTTGGGTTTTTTCGCCATCTTTCTTCTCTCCTCAT
>CANRMH010000077.1 GCA_947631695.1 uncultured Lachnospiraceae bacterium
CGCGCGCGGTTCCCCACGATCTCGCCGCCCTGTTTCAGCGTCTCACCCTTCCTGACCTCAATTCGAATGGAGGAATAAAACTTGAGCGCCCGCCCGCCGGTCGTAACCTCGGGATTTCCGTAGACGACTCCCACCTTCTCGCGAAGCTGGTTGATAAAGATGACGACGCAATTCGATTTGCTGATGACCGGGGTAAGCTTCCTCAAAGCCTGGGACATCAGACGGGCCTGAAGTCCGACATGGGTGTCGCCCATCTCTCCCTCAATCTCCTGCTTGGGAACCAGGGCGGCCACCGAGTCGACGACGATAATATCCAGCGCCCCGGAACGGGCCATCGTCTCCGTAATCTCCAGAGCCTGGTCGCCGCTGTCCGGCTGTGAGATATACAGCTCATCGATATCTACTCCGATCTTTTTTGCGTACACGGGATCAAGCGCGTGTTCCGCATCGATAAAACCTGCGATCCCGCCCCTCTTCTGCGCCTCCGCGATCATGTGAAGCGCAACCGTTGTCTTTCCGCTGGATTCCGGTCCGTAGATCTCCACCACGCGGCCCCTTGGAACGCCTCCAAGTCCAAGCGCAAGGTCCAGGCTCAGCGAACCCGTGGGAATCGTTTCCACAGTCACCCGCGCGGCCGGGTCCCCCAGCTTCATCACAGTTCCTTTTCCAAAATCCTTTTCCAGTTTCGCAATCGCCGCTTCCAGCGCTTTTTTCTTCTCCTCGCTTGCCATAAATGCTGTTCTCCTTTTCTATATTCCATATTTAGAATAAAATTTCCAGTAACGTATTATGTCAATTATTTTAACATATATTTTATGAAAAATCAAGCCCCGCTTTCCTCCGCAAAAATCTTTTGCGCGAATGCAAAAATTCAGGGCAGAACTGTTTTTCACCGTCCTGCCCTGAAACGGACCTGTCGAAACAAGATTTAATTTTCGGCGAGAGAACGTTTTTTGCTGATAACTACTTTCTCGTCATAGCACTCAAAAATCTGATCCACTTTCTTTTTGTTCATCTTTGGCGTGATCAAGCTTACCACCGGCACTATGATCAGGCCTGCGATCATTGCGATTGCCCCGGCATTGATCGGAGACGCGATATACTTAAAAAACATGTTTGATACCGTAATGCCGACGCCGGCCGCAAAGCTCGCCCACACAGCCGCTTTCGTCACGCCTTTCCAGTACAGCCCGTACAGGAAGGGGGCGAGGAAGGCTCCCGCCAGCGCTCCCCAGGAAATTCCCATCAGCTGCGCAATAAAGGTAGGAGGATCCAACGCGATGACCACGGATACGACAATGAAGAAAACGATGAGTATCTGCATCGTAAACACCTGTTTTTTCTCATCCATCTTTTTAATGATATTCCCCTTCAGGAAGTCCAGCGTCAGCGTAGAGCTTGACGTCAGTACAAGTGAAGAAAGCGTGGACATGGATGCGGACAGAACCAAAACAACCACGATCCCGATCAGGATATCCGGGAGTCTGGAAAGCATGGTAGGTATAATACTGTCATAGACAACCGCTCCGGTCGACGCGTCAT
Source organism: uncultured Lachnospiraceae bacterium (assembly GCA_947631695.1). Classification (GTDB taxonomy): domain Bacteria; phylum Bacillota; class Clostridia; order Lachnospirales; family Lachnospiraceae; genus Claveliimonas. The sequence goes on from CANRMH010000077.1 coordinate 1,543, forward strand.
AGATCTCCGGACTGTCAAAGAGTCTTCCGAAACCGCCGAGGAAATAGCACCCTCCGGCGATCACAACCGCGAACAGCGTGGAGATTACCGTACCGGTATTGATCGACTTCTCGTCCTTGATCGCGTAGAATTTGTGGATCATCTGAGGCAGTCCCCAGGTTCCCAGGGACGTCAGGATCACAACGCCCAGAAGGTTCAGCGGATCCGGTCCGAAGAACGATGTGAAAGCGCCCGGCTGTCCCTGCGTAAGCGCGACGTCGCTTGGGATCTCCGCCATCTTGCGTATCGCCTCAATAAAACCGCCCTGGCCGTTCAGTACCGCCGCGATCACAGCGACGATGCCGATCAGCATGATCACTCCCTGGATAAAATCATTGATCGCGGTAGCCATATACCCGCCCAGCACAACGTAAAGAGCCGTAATGACCGCCATGATGATCACGCAGTATGTATAAGGGATATTGAACGCCATTCCGAACAATCTTGACAATCCGTTGTAGATGGACGCCGTATAGGGAACGAGAAAAATAAACACAATTGCGGAAGCCGTAAGTTTCAGGGCCTTGCTCTGATACCGCTCCCCAAAGAAATCCGGCATCGTCTTCGACTGCAGATGCTGGCTCATCACGCGCGTCCGCCTGCCCAGAAGCACCCACGCAAGAAGGCTTCCGATAATCGCGTTCCCGATTCCGACCCAGGTGGTCGCCAGTCCGTATTTCCAGCCAAACTGTCCCGCATACCCCACAAATACCACAGCGGAAAAATAGGAAGTCCCGTAGGCAAACGCCGTAAGCCAGGGGCCTACGGAGCGGCCTCCCAGCACGAAACCGTCCACGCTCGTCGCATGTTTCCGGGAATAGAGTCCCACTCCCACCATTACTGCAAAAAAGATCACCAGCAGTATTAATTTGATAGCCATAATGTTCTCCTCATCTCTCATTGTATTTTGCTTTAAAGTGCAGAACTTTAAAGCAATAAAGCTTTCATGTATCTTACCATAAGGTAAGAAGACCTGTCAATACTCAGAGGCGGGATTCCATATCTTTTTTCACAACCTCTCCCTGCCTTTTGTATATGCTCCCGGCCGGCACGTATCCGCGCACGGAAGAAAGAGGATAAATACTTGTGCGCCTGCCCACTACGCTTCCGGGATTCAGAATCGTTCCGCACCCGATCTCCACTTCGTCTCCCAGCATTGCCCCGAATTTTTTCATTCCCGTCTCTATCTTTCCATGCGGAGTTTTTACATAGACCGGCGTCTTATCCGACTTTACGTTTGACGTGATGGATCCCGCTCCCATATGAGATTTATAACCCAGAACAGAATCTCCCACATAATTGTAATGCGGCACCTGTACTTTGTTAAAAAGAATGACATTCTTCAGTTCCGTGGAATTTCCCACAACCGCTCCCTCGCCCACGATGGCGTTTCCGCGGATAAACGCGCAGTGCCTGACTTCAGCATTTCTGCCGATAATGGCCGGTCCATGGATATACGCCGACGGAAACACGTATGCAGTCTTCGCGATCCATACATCTTCCCCAAGCCGATCATATTCCTCGTCCGGAAGCGAAGCCCCGAGCTTCCGGATAAACGCTCCGATTTCGGGAAGCACCTCCCATGGATAAGTAACATCGTCAAAAATTCCCCTGGCAATCGTCTCGTCCAGATTATACATTGCTTTCACTGTGAATTCTTCCATATCTGACTCCTTTTTCATTTCCTGCTTTTTTTATAGAACCGCGCCGCGCTTTCATAGCACTCTCTCAGCTTATACCGGTTATCCAGATGCAGCACATTCTGCGTCCTCATCCGGATAAAATTCTCGAGCTTATCCATATATTCTTTCGACGTGATCGTCCCCTCGGCAACATAGGCGAGGCCTTTCTCCCAGCTTGCCGTAAGCTCCGGATTCAAAAGCGACCGGATCGAGCAGGCAACGATATCAAAGATCATCTCCCCCTGAAGCGTAGGGGTAACGATCTGCGTCTTTTTACTGAGGGCAAGATACTTGTTGTGAACCAGTTTTTTCAGGATCTCTCCCCTGGTTGCGCTTGTTCCGATCCCGCTTCCTTTGATCTGGGCGCGAAGCTCCTCGTCCTCGATCAACTGTCCGGCGTTCTCCATCGCCAGGATAAGCGAGCCGGAATTGTAACGTTTGGGCGGAGACGTCTTTCCCTCGCGGATCTCAAGCTTTTCAACCGGAACCATCATTCCCTTTTTCAGATTTTTGATCCGTTCCAGAAAATCAACATCGGACAGAAGATTTTCCTCGCTGCTCTCATCGCCGATTCTCTCCCTTTTTCCGCCCGGATTTCCCGCAGCTTTCAGATACCCTTCTTCAACTAAGACGCGGGCTCCGGCGACGAACGTCTCCTGTCCCATCCGCACGGTCAGGGACACCTTCTGATATACGGCGGCCGGATAAAAGATGCTTAGAAATCTCCGCACGATCAGATCATATATCCCGCCGGAGAGGTCCGGCAGAGCGCGAAGCGCCTGAAGCCCCTGACCGGTAGGGATGATCGCGTAATGGTCAGTGATCTGCCTGTCATTCACATAGCGGGTCTTCGCAAGATTTTTGTAACTTCCAAAAGCCGAGATTTCATTCAGATACGGCGCCGCGGGCGCATACTTCATCAGCCCGTTCAGATTCTTATGTATCTCTTTCGCCACCGCCGAAGAAAGCACCCTGGCGTCCGTTCTCGGATAGGTAACCAGCTTTTTTTCATACAATTCCTGCACGATCCGAAGCGTCTCGTCCGGACTGATCTTAAATCTCCTGGAACATTCATTCTGCAGTTCCGCCAGATTAAACAAAAGAGGCGGATTTTTCTTTTCCCTCTTTTTTTCAATCGAAACAACTTGCGCCTGAAGCGGCTCCTCCCCGCTCAGATAACGCACAAGTTCTTCCGCGGTCTTCCGCTTCCGGAATCCGTTTTCCTTATACAGATCGGGCGACTGAAAATACGCGGAAGTCTCCTGCACCCGCCATTCCGCTTCAAACCCGCAGTCCCGCAGGCGAAGATTCGCAAGGATCCGATAAAAAGGAGTCTCCGTAAATTCACGGATCTCCCTCTCCCTTCTCACCACCATGCCGAGAACGCATGTCATCACGCGACCAACAGAGATCACGGAATACTTTGTATTCAGATATTCCGACATACTGCCGCCGTATTTCAGCGTGAGAAGCCTCGAAAAATTAATTCCCATCAGGTAATCTTCTTTTGCCCGGAGATAGGCGGATGCGGAAAGATTATCGTATTCCTTCAGATCTTTCGCCTCCCGTATCCCGCGCAGGATTTCCTCTTCCGTCTGAGAATCGATCCAGACTCTCTTCTGGAGCTTTCCCTGTACGCCGGCCATCTGCGCCACTAAACGGTAAATGTATTCCCCCTCCCTCCCGGAATCTGTGCAGACGTATATCACGTCCACGTCCGCTCTTCGCAGGAGTCCGGATACGATCTTGTACTGTTTCTTTACGCCGGGAATAACTTCGTATTTAAAATCCTCCGGTAAAAACGGCAGAGTCGACAGACTCCACCGCTTATACTTTTCATCGTAAGCCTCCGGGTAGCTCATAGTAACCAGATGCCCCACGCACCACGTAACGATGGCTTCCTCCGATTCCAGATAGCCGTCCTTCCTGCCCGCGGATAACTTCAGCGCTTTGGCAAATTCCTGAGCTACGCTCGGCTTTTCAGCAATATATAGTGATTTCCCCATGTGAAAATATGCTTGCTCCTATTTTTTGAAAAACTGTTTAAACCTGTCAATGATCCCGGATTTCTTCTCCGGACTCACCCGTTTCGCATGCACCGCTTCCTTCATAAATCTCTCCTGAGAATTTACCGGCGGTTCCGTCTGCTCTTTCTTCCGGTATGTACCGTCGTTCTGAAGCACTCTGGCTTTCACATTGTCCGCAAGCATAATGCTCAGATAATGATTGATCTGCTTCTTCACCGCATCGTCCAAGATCGGGCAGGCAACTTCCACGCGCTTTTCCGTGTTCCGCGTCATCATGTCCGCGGAACCGATATAGATTTTCTGAGCGTTTCCCGTACCGAAGCTGAAGATCCTCGGATGCTCCAGATATCGTCCCACAACGCTTGTAACCGTCAGATTATCCGTATATCCCGGTACATTTGGAAGGATACAGCAGATTCCGCGGACGATCAGATCGATCTTGACTCCGGCCTTAGACGCCTCGGAGACCTTTTGGATAAAATCCACATCCGTCACGGAATTCATCTTCATAATGATCCTTCCGGAATCCCCTTTTCTGATCTCTTCATCCATCAGCTGCAGCACCTTCGGCTTGAGGCTGGTCGGCGATACGATCAGATTGTCGTAAAATCCGTCCAGATTTCCGATCGACATATTCTGGAAAAAGACAGACGCGTCCTCGCCGATCTGTTTGCTCGCCGTCATCAGAGACAGATCCGTATACATCGCCGCGGTCTTCTCGTTATAGTTGCCCGTGCCGATCTGCGTGATATACTGAATCTCATTCCTGTTCCTGTAAGTGATCAGGCAGAGCTTGGAATGAACCTTGTAGCCGTCAAAACCATAGATCACCCGGCATCCCGCTTCCTCGAGGCGCTCAGACCAGTCGATATTATTCTGCTCGTCGAATCTGGCCCGCAGCTCGATCAGAACCGTAACTTCCTTTCCGTTCTCCGCGGCCGCGCACAGGTATTCCACCAGTCGGGCTTTTTTTGCCAGACGGTAGATCGTAATTTTGATCGTCATGACGCTTGGATCTGTGGAAGCCTCTTTGATCAGACGAAGGAACGGATCCATGCTCTCGTACGGATAAAACAGAAGGATGTCGTTCTTCTTTACCTGCTTCATGATGCTTCCGTCCAGAACATGTCTGGAATTCTGCGGTGAAAACGGCTTGTAGGTCAGGGACCGCTTCATCGCATCCGGCAGATTCCCGCTGATCGCAAACATATAGTCCAGCTTCATGGGCATTTTCGTGCGGAAGATCTGCTCCTTTGTGATATTGAATTTCTCGCAGAAGTATTTCTCGGTTTCGCCGGACATTTTTTCCGCGATCTCCAGCCTTACGACCGCCATCCTTCTTCTCTTGTGAAGCGTCTGCTTCATGAGGTAGCGGAAATCGTCCGTCACCTCCAGGGCTTCGTCGTCCGGAGCGATGTCAGCGTTTCTGGTCACGCAGATATAATTTTTCTCCGAAACCTCGTGCTGTCCGAAAACCAGTTCGAGATATTCCATGATCACTTTCTCCATGCGGATATAACGAATGTCATGTCCGGGAAGATACAGAATATCGGAAATAAAATTCGGCACGGGAACGATCCCCATCATGCTCCTGCTGCCAGCTTTCAGATTTGCCGTCACATAGATATCTTTGTTCAGCAAATGCGGGAACGGATGATTCGCATCCACAATCTGCGGCGACAAAATAGGCAGTATCTGTTCTTTGAAATATTTCTTGACAAACTTTTTTTCTCCCGCCTCAAGTTCCTTGAAATCCAGGCCGCACACACCGTACGGATGCAGCTGTTTCTTAATCTCGGCGTAGGTCTTGTCGCGTTCCTTGTAGAGCGGCGCAACCGCCTCGTAAATCTTATCCAGCTGTTCTTTCGGCGTCATTCCGGAGCGGCTGTCCCTGGTCTTCGGGTCAGTGGCGGCCATATCGAAGAGACTTCCCACGCGGATCATAAAAAACTCATCCAGATTGCTGGTGAAGATCGCCACGAACTTCATTCTCTCCAGGAGCGGAACCGACGGATCCTGCGCTTCTTCCAACACCCGCTGGTTAAATTTCAGCCAAGAAAGTTCCCTGTTTTGTGTGTAATTTAAAATTTCTTCTCTCATCCTCTTTCCCCTTTTCCTTAGACTTGCGCACTGTCGGCTATAAGGGTTCTCACGATCAACCGGCAGTAAAATATTAATATTTATTTTATCACTTTTGTCCCGGAAAATAAAGACTCTATTTGCGATTCCTGAGTATTTATCTGTCTTTTTTCGGCTGAATATAACCTTTTGCAGTCAAAGCCTCCGCGCAGAGTACCGCGCCTCCGGCCGCGCCACGAACGGTATTGTGCGACAAACCGATAAACTTATAGTCGTACAGGCTGTCTTCCCTCAGCCGGCCGACAGAGATACCCATGCCGTTTTCATAATCCACGTCCAATGCCACCTGCGGACGGTTGTCATCATAAAGATACTGGATAAACTGTTCAGGCGCGCTTGGAAGCTTCGCTTCCTGGGGGAAGCCGCGAAAAGAGATCAGCTTCTCGATCAGTTCCTCTTTCTGAGGTTTTTTCTCAAAATTGATAAACACCGCCGCCGTGTGTCCGTTCAGCACCGGCACGCGCACGCACTGACAGGTGATCTTAGGAAGCTGCGCTTTCACGATCTCTCCATTTTCCACCTTGCCCATGATCCGCAGAGGTTCCTGCTCGCTCTTCTCCTCCTCGCCGCCGATAAACGGAATGACATTTCCCTCCATCTCCGGCCAGTCCCGGAAAGTTTTTCCGGCCCCGGAGATTGCCTGATAAGTCGTTACCACCAACTCTTTCGGGCCGAACTCCTTCCATGCGGCAAGGCAGGGGGCGTAGCTCTGAATAGA
>CANRMH010000078.1 GCA_947631695.1 uncultured Lachnospiraceae bacterium
CTCCGGGATCTGGGACTGATCCTTCGCTATACTGTGAACGGGAGCAACCAGGAAGTAAAAGTGTCGGAGATGGCGGATTGGCTTAAAAAGTATGTGAATCTGCAGCAGCTTCGATTCAATTACGCGTTTTCTTTTTCCATACATGTGGATGAGCCGGCCGAAAATGCAAGGATTTACAAGCTTTTGCTGCAGCCCTTCATAGAAAATTCCATTGTGCATGGGTTTCAGGAAATCGAAAGCGGCGGGATCCTCCGGGTGGATATCATGCGTTCGGAGGACGGCTCAATGCTTCATGTTATCATCGAAGACAACGGAAAAGGGATGAGCGCGCAGGAGGTAAGAAAATATAACGACCGGGAGCAGATTACGAGGGAGGGGACGTCCGGGATCGGACTTTCCAATGTGTTTGGCAGAATGGAGATGTACTACGGAGAAAAGGCAAAGTGGAATATCAGCAGCATTCAGGATGTCGGTACGGTTGTCACCCTGAAGATACCGGTGTGAAGGAGGCGGGAGCATGCGGATTGTCATTGTGGAAGATGAGAAAAATATCAGAGAGGGCATAGGGAAAATGATAGAGGCCCATACCGAGCATATGGTTGTAGGGGAGGCGTCGGACGGAGAGGAAGGACTGAGAATGATACTCCGGCTGAAACCGGATCTGGTAATTACCGATATTCGTATGCCGAGAAAGGACGGCCTTACGATGATCCGTGAACTTACCGAGAAAGGGCTGTCTGTACACTGTGTGATCCTGAGCGGGTATTCTGAGTTTGGATACGCGCAGAAGGCGATCCAGTACGGAGTGGAGGATTACCTCCTGAAACCGCTGACGGTCGAGGATGTCCGCGATATGCTGGGACGCGTCGGGGAATCGATCCAAAGGGAGCGATCTCTTGTTTACGGGCAGGCGGAGAGCCGGCTGCAGGATATCCTGTTTGGCAATGTGGAGGAATCGCAGAAAAATATCGAACAGCTGTGCCGGTCCTGCGGGTTTGAACCCGGTATGAGATACGAGATGGCGGCGGGATATATCGGAAACATGGGAGAGGACTACAGAAAAAATGTGGAGAAAGAAGTCGCGGATCTGAAAAAGAAATATCCTGCGCTCAGTATTTATCTGATCTACCAGGAGAGCAGCCGGATCTTTTTCTGTCTGGTGTCTGGCGAAGCGTACAAGGGAGAGCAGAGGGAACAGTTCGAGCGCTCCTTCCGCAATCAGATTCTGACGAAGTACCGGGGACTGCAGGACGGGCCGGTGTGGACGAAAGAAGAGTGCGGTGTAAACACGCTGCACAAAACAGCGGAAAGGCTGAAGGAATATCTGAGTTACGCGCTGGTGCTGAGGGATCAGGAGTGGATCACCGCGCAGATGATAGAGAAATACGCGTGCGAACCATATGAGTATCCGCTTAATATCTACAATCGTTTGAGAAACGCCGTCTGCCGGGAGGGCAGCGCGGAGATCAGGGATTCATCCCGGGATTTTATCGCGTATATGAAAGAACATTCCTTTTCGCCGCAGGATGTACGGCAGGGATTTATCAAGAGTTATTATCTGATCTCAGATACCATGCAGGATCTGGACCATATCCTGTATGAGCGCCTGAAAAATTCAGGGATCCTGACACGGATGGTATCAGCGGTTACATGGAGGGAACTGCGGCAGGCATTCGACGATATGATTGAGATGGTCAGAGTACAGAAGGTGAGAAGGGAGGACATCAGCAATTACGTGATCCAGAAGGCGATCAACTATATAAAAGAACACTATAATGAAGGGATCACGCTGGAGGAACTGGCGCGAAAACTGGAGATCACGCCGGAATATCTGAGTACCCTCTTTAAAAGAGAGATGGGCGTTAATTTTTCTATTTTTCTGAGGCGGTTCCGCATCAGCCACGCAAAGCGCCTGTTGAAAGGGACGGATATGAAGGTGTACGAGGTCGCGGAGGCGGTAGGATACGGGGATGAAAAATATTTCGCCCGGGTATTCAGGGAAGAACAGGGAATGTCCCCGAACGAGTACAGACAGATGAACTGAGGGAGAGAGAATGAAAAGATCAGTAAAAATGATTGGGATGGCAGTTTTGCCGTGCCTGTTGATAGGCGGGTGCAAAATGCAGACGGAAAAAGACCGGCTGGCCGCGGCGCAGGACAGACAGGAGATTTCTCTTTGGGTGTACTATGAGACGGATCAGCAGAAGGAATCGCTGGAAGAGCTGGCGCAGGGGTTTAACGAATCACAGGACGAATACCTGTTCCAATGGGAGTACCACGGGCCGGTTACGGAATTTAACAAGACGATTGCGATCGGGATCACCCAGAATCAGCTTCCGGACATGGTGATCGTAGACAATCCGGATATGAGGCGTTACGTGGAACAGGGGATTCTGGAAGATCTTACGGACAGGATCGGGGATCTGGAATATCTGGATCAGTACTATCCGAACGCGCTGGAGTCGGTCACGCACAACGGAAGGTACTATGGCCTGCCGTTTTGCTGCAACAATGCGGCGCTTATCTACAACAGGGATGCTTTTCAGGAGAAAAACCTGGAGGTTCCCGAGACGTGGGAGGAATTTCTGCAGTGCGCCGCTGCGCTTACCGAGGATGGGAGAAAAGGCTTTGCCATGTCGGCGATTAAAGGGGAACAGTCTGCGTTTCAGATTCTCCCGTTTATTCTGTCAGCCGGGGACGACATCAACCAGCTGGGCGGGCAGGGGACGGAGGACGCATTTTCGCTGGTCAGCCGGCTGGTCGATGAGGGCTCGATGTCGAAGGACTGCATCAACTGGTCGCAGAACGACGTGGCGTGGAAGTTTGTCGAGGGAGAGTGCGCGATGATGGAGAACGGCCCCTGGGTACTTCCTGTGCTGGAAGCGTCCGGCGTCAATTACGCGATAGCGCAGCTCCCATACAAGCAGCGTCCGATGGCTGTGACGGGCGGCGAGAACATCGGCGTGATCAAAGGGAAAAATGTGGATGGGGCGGTTGCGTTCATGAGGTACTGCAATCAGGAGGAACCCATGCTGAGGATGAACGAGAAAGCGGATTCGATTCCGCCGAGGCGGGATGTGGCCCGGAAGATGATGGAGGCCCATCCGGAGTATGAAATTTTTGCAAAGCAGATGGAAACGTCGATCTCCAGAGCATCCTGTGAGAAATGGCTGCAGGTGACGGGAGCGCTTTCGGAAGCGCAGATGAAAGTGATTACCGGACAGATGACTCCGCAGGAGGCCCGCGGTGCGGTCGGCGAAAAGGCAAAATAAAAAAACAAACATAAATCGTAAAATAATCTATATAAAAAGGGAAGATATATGAGTAAAATGGTGATGTAAGAGTGTAGGACTCATATGAGAAAGCTGCGGCCAGAGCGTGAAGGACTGCCCGCGGCGGAAGAAGAAAGGGGAAGGAATATGAGAAGGAAGAAACGGATTTTGGCCTTGACGCTTTGTGCGGCGATGGCTGTGGGAAGCGTACTTCCAACATGCGCAAAAGAAACGGCTGAAGCCAAAGAAGATGTGAGCGCGGCTGCGGATGAGCTTCTTTTGTACTATGACTTCAGCAAGATAAGCGGAACGACGGTTCCGGACAGTTCCGGAAACGGAAACGACGGGACGATCGTCGGAACCGGATACAGCGTAAATGGGAATGAGCTGACTCTTCCCGGAGGGGCTTCCGGCAGCACGGCGGCCTCGGTGCAGCTTCCGACGGGCATGTTCGACAAGAAGGACACTGTGAGCATCTCTGTCTGGCTGAAGAACGAGACGGGTCCGGGGAATTACGCGGCGATGTTTTTCGGGACGACCGAAGCGCTGCCGACAGGTTACTGGCTTTTGAACCCGGCGAATCCAAGCGGCAATTTCAAGTCGGTCGTCACGAACGGGACGAACGCGGGCGCGCCGTACAATACGGAGGCGGGATTTTCTCCGACGATTGCCTCCAACGGGATCACAGGCCCGGTTACGAATGATCAGTGGGCGCTGTACACGACGGTGATCGAGCCGGGCGGCATTACCGCCTACTATAATGCGAAGAAGCTCGGTACGGTGGCTGTAAGCCGCACGGTCAGCGATTTCGGGAGCAATCTGGTGGCTTACATCGGAAAATCTTCTTACAAAGATATATTTTACAAAGGCGGCGTGAAGGAAGTTAAGGTGTATGAGAGGGTACTCACGCAGGCGGAAGTGGCGGACGCTTATTATACGGGGCTTGGCGACGACCAGGCTGCAAAGGCGGTTGCGGAAAGCGACGCACAGGCGCTGACCCTTCCCGAAAGAACCGCGGATGATCTTCTGCTTCCCGGAGGGGGCGAGCAGGGATCCGCGATCACATGGAAGTCCTCTGATCCGAAATATATCACGGACGACGGAAAGGTCACCCGCCCGACGGCAGAGGCGGGAGATCAGAAGGTGACGCTGACGGCGACGCTGACCCTGGCGGGCCAGACGGTGAAAAGAGACTTTGAAGTGACGGTTCTGGCGGATACTCCGGACAATGATCTCGCCGTCGCTTTGGACGCCTTCGTGCTGGGCGCTGCTTATGTGACGAAGGATCTTCAGCTTCCGGCTTCTATGGACGGCGGGATCGCCCTGATATGGGCGTCCGATAATGAAGCGATCGCGGCGGACGGCAAAGTGACCCGCCCAAAATCCGGAACCGGAAATGTAGAGGTCACATTGACGGCGACCGCTTCCAGAGGCGGGGCAACGGCGACGCGTACCTTTAAGTTGATCGTTCTGGAGGAGACATACGGACGGATCCTCACCTATGTGCGCAACGGCGATACGGACCGTACGGATGCTCTGCACTATGCGTACAGCTTAGGCAAGTCGGACAATCGATTTACGGCTTTGAACAATAACCGGCCGATCCTGTATACGAAGAACGGCGCGAAGAAAATGGGAAGCCCGTCCCTGTTCCGAAAAGCGGACGGAACCTATGGGCTGATCGCATCGGACAATAACGCGAACAGCTATGTAACGATCTATGATTCCAAAGATCTGATCAATTTTACAAATCCGAGATATGTATCCCTCGGCAGCCAGACGGTGAAGGATCCCGTCTGTGCGTACGACGGCGGGAAACAGGCGTACGCGATCACATACACGAGTGGAAACAGCGCGTATGTCGTATATACAAGCGATTTCAGCACCTTTACGGCTCCGGAGGCCGGCGCAATGAAGGCGAGCGTGACCGGGCAATTCCCGGAAGGAGCGGCCGAAGCGTCCGTCTTCGAGGTGACAAAGGCGGAGTACGACGCAATTCTCAGGAAATATCAGAGAGTTGTAAATACTTCTATGGAAGAGGAAACGGTTACGCTGGAAGTGGGAGCGGATGCGTCTGAAATTGCGCTTCCCGAAAAAGTGACCGCGAACTACAGCGACGGGACCACGAAGGATTTCGGCGTGACATGGAATGCAGAGGATCTGGAGAAGATTGATACGAGCAAAGAGGGTGAATACACGGTGACGGGTACCGTGACCCGTTCCGAATATCCAAATGTCCTGATCCCGCAGAGGGCGGATCCGTACGTGACGAAGGCGGAGGACGGTACCTACTATTTCACGGCGTCCTATCCGGTATGCGGAAATTCGGAGGACAAAGCGGGAATCGGATATGACAGGATCGTCCTGAGGGCGGCGGATACGATCAACGGACTCGCGGACGCACAGGAAGTCGCGATCTGGGAGCAGAAGAATTCCAGCAAGGCGTACCGCTACATCTGGGCGCCGGAGCTTCACTACATCGGCGGTTCCTGGTATGTACTGTTCACGGCGAGCCGCAGCAGCGGCAATGTGTGGGATATCCGTCCGCACATGCTGAAATGCATGGGCGACGATCCGATGAATCCCGAGAACTGGAAGACGGCGGACGAGTCGAACCTGCACCAGGTGCAGGCGGCGGCAGGGGATACCTATTCCTTCGGACATTTCTCACTGGATATGACGTACTTTGAGAGCGGCGGAAAGAGCTATGTAGCGTGGGCGGAGAAGCCGGGAACTTCCGACATCCAGCTTGCGACAGTGGATCCGGCCGAGCCGTGGAAGCTGACGAGCAGGAGCATCCGGGTATCCACGCCTGACTTCGCGTGGGAGTGGAGCGGCACAACCGTCATCAACGAAGGACCTGCGGCTCTGAAACACGACGGAAAGGTCTTCCTGTGCTTTTCCGGCGCGGCGGTGGACTACACCTACTGCGTCGGTATGGTCTATGCGGACGAGGGAGCGGACCTGATGGATCTGGATTCCTGGACGAAATATCCGATCCCGCTCCTGACCAGCGATGATTTCGAGGATCAGTGCGGACCGGGGCATAATTCCTACACGTATGACGAGAACGGCAATCCGGTGATCGTGTACCACGCAAGGCCGATGAACTGCTCCAACGCGATGGATGCAAACGGGAATTACGGGCGGTGCGATTATGTATCTCCCGGACAGGACGCTCTGAACGATCCGTGCCGCCACGCAAGGGTGAAGGCGGTGAATTTCGCGGCGGACGGAACACCGATCCTGAATATGACCGCGCAGGAGGAACTGGCCGAAGAAAACGAGACGGTGAAGTTTACGGTTGTCGTCAAAAAATCTCAGCCGGTTACCGACGTCTTCGAGGATGTTTATGACGACTGGTACAAGGATGCGGTACAGGAGGTTTTCGACAGGGGAATCATGTCCGGATACGAACATAAACCGGGATTTTTCGGGATTACGGACAATCTGACGCGCTCACAGTTTGCGAAGATCCTGTGGGTGATGGCGGGCAGCCCGGAGGCGGATCCCGCAAAGGTGAAAACGTTTAAAGACGTGGCGGAAGGACAGTTCTATACGGAGCCGGTAGCATGGGCGAGCAGCAATGAAATTATTACCGGATATAAAGATTTGAACGGCAATCCGACCGGCTATTTCGGCCCTGACGATCCGATCCAGCGCCAGCAGATGGTGACGATGATGTGGCGGTATGCGGGGCAGTACAGAAAATATCCGATGGAGGCTTCACCCGATCAGTTCGAGAAGTTTGAAGATCGGGGATCTGTCGAAGATTATGCGAAGGACGCCATGAAATGGGCGACGGACAGGGGCGTTATGAACGGAGAAGGTTCCAGCGGACTTCTCAATCCCACAGGAATTGTGAAACGTGAGACCTGCGCGCAGATCATTTACAACTTTCTTAAAAAGATCGGAGAATAGGCTGTAAAAAAAACGCCGCCGGCTTTGCTGGCGGCGTTTTTGTGAAAGCGCAGAGAAAACCTGATTGACGGCGAGAACGGAGGACGGATGACATTATGATTCAGACCTGGGCGGCGGAGATATCGTTCCTTTTGGAAGAAAAAGCTTACTGCAATTTGTACAAAAAGGTACCGGAGTTTCGGAAGAAAAAGGCGGATCGGCTGAAGACGGCGGTCGGACGCGCGCAGAGCGTGGGGGTATGGATACTGCTGGAACGGATGCGGGCGTTCTATGGCCTGGGGGAAGAAGCAGCGTTTAACCTGTCGCATTCCGGAAGGTATGCGCTGTGTTCCGTGGAGGACAGCGGAAAGCGGGACGTACGGCTGGGATGCGATATCGAGACTGCGAAGCATGGGGGAGTAAAAGTAGCGGACAGATTTTTCTGTGAAAGCGAGGCCGCGTACATTATGAGCAGGGAAACACAGGAGGGGAGAGCGGAAGCGTTCTGCCGTTACTGGGTTTTGAAGGAAAGTTTTATGAAGGCGGTAAGGCTGGGGTTAAAACTGGATATGAGGAGTTTTGAGATTGCGTTTGACGACAGGAACCGGCCGGTTTTGATCCGGCAGCCCCGGGGGATCGGCGGAACATATTTTTACCGGGAATACAGCCATGAGAAGATCGAGGCCAAAATTGCGGTATGCAGCACGGAGGATTGTTTTGGGGAGCTGAAACTGGTATCTCTGTCGGATGAAAAAATATAAAAAAGTAAAGTCTTCTCTCTATACTTTCTTATTTATTTTGCACAAAAAATCCTTTATTTTAGGCACTTTGTGCAATTGGGTTAAAAGTT
>CANRMH010000079.1 GCA_947631695.1 uncultured Lachnospiraceae bacterium
GTCCGGATGCGCCTTCTCGATCTCATCAAACAGCACCACGGAATACGGCTTTCTGCGGACGGCCTCCGTCAGCTGTCCTCCCTCGTCGTATCCCACGTATCCCGGAGGCGCTCCGATCAGCCGGGAGACAGAATATTTCTCCATGTATTCGCTCATATCGATCCGCACCATGTTGGTCTCGTCGTCAAACAGGCTCTGCGCAAGCGCTTTTGCCAGTTCTGTCTTGCCCACTCCCGTAGGTCCGAGGAACAGGAAAGATCCGATCGGCTTCGTGGGATCCTTGATCCCTGCTCTGGAACGGATGATCGCCTCCGTCACAAGTTCGACGCCTTCCTCCTGTCCGATCACGCGCTTATGCAGTTCATCCGCCAGGTGCAGCGTCTTGCTCCGCTCGCTCTCGTTCAGCTTCGTGATCGGAATCCCGGTCCATCGAGAGACGATCTTCGCGATCTCGTCCTCCGTCACGCTCTCATGCACCAGCGTATGTCCTTTGTCTCTGACCTTTGCTTCCTCTTCCTCCAGCTGGCGCTTAAGCCCCGGCAAAGTCCCGTACTGCAGCTCGGCCGCGCGCTCCAGATCGTAGGACTGCTGCGCTTTCTGGATCTCCTTGCCCACCTGTTCCATCTCTTCCCTGAGCTTCTGCACGCGCTCAACGCCGATCTTCTCATTGTCCCACTGCGCCTTTTTACCCGAAAATTCCTCCCGGAGTTCCGCAAGTTCCTGCTGCAGATGCTCCAGACGTTCCACGCTCAGGCGGTCGTCCTCTTTTTTCAGAGCCGCCTCCTCGATCTCCAGCTGCATGATCCGCCGCCTCATCTCGTCCAGCTCCGTCGGCATGGAGTCCAGCTCCGTCTTGATCAGCGCGCACGCTTCGTCCACCAGATCGATCGCCTTGTCCGGAAGGAAACGGTCCGAGATATAACGGTTCGACAATGTCGCCGCCGCGACAAGCGCGCTGTCCGTGATCTTCACCCCGTGAAAGACCTCGTACCTCTCCTTCAGTCCCCTCAGGATAGAGATTGCATCCTCCACGGACGGTTCATCCACCATCACCGGCTGGAACCTTCTCTCCAGCGCGGCGTCCTTCTCGATATACTGGCGGTACTCATCCAGGGTCGTCGCGCCGATACAGTGCAGTTCCCCTCTTGCAAGCATGGGTTTCAGCATATTGCCGGCGTCCATCGCCCCGTCCGTCTTTCCCGCGCCCACGATCGTGTGCAGTTCATCGATAAACAGGATAATGGAACCCTCGCTGCTCTTGACTTCCTCGAGAACCGCTTTCAGGCGTTCCTCGAACTCGCCTCTGTATTTGGCCCCCGCGACCAGTGCGCCCATGTCCAGAGAAAAGATCCTCTTCTCCTTCAGCGCCTCCGGCACGTCGCCCTTGACGATGCGCTGCGCGAGTCCCTCCGCCACGGCCGTCTTGCCGACGCCCGGCTCCCCGATCAGCACCGGATTATTCTTCGTCTTCCGGGAAAGAATACGGATCACATTGCGGATCTCGCCATCCCGCCCGATAACCGGATCCATCTTCTGTTCCCTCGCGCGTTCCACCAGATCACAGCCATATTTATTCAGAGTATCGTAGGTGGCCTCCGGATTGTCGCTTGTCACACGCTGATTTCCCCGCACGGTGGAAAGAGCCTGCAGGAATCCCTCCCGGCTGATCCCCATCTCACGGAACAGCGCCTGCACCTCCCGGTTCGGCGCATGCATCACAGACAGAAACAGATGTTCCACGGAGACATATTCGTCCCCCATCTGCTTTGCCTCGTCCTCAGCGTAAATCAAAGCCTTATTCAGATACTGCCCGATGTAGGGCTGGCCGCCCTGTACTTTAGGCCGCTTCGCAATCGCCTGTTCCACACGGTTCACGACAAGACGCACATCCAGTCCCATCTTCTCCATCATCTTCGGGATCAGTCCGTCGTCCTGCGTCAGCAGAGCATACAGCAGATGCTCCTGCTCAATCTCCTGATTTCCATATTCCATCGCGATCTTCTCGCAAGACTGTATCGCCTGCATCGACTTCTGCGTAAATTTACTGATATTCATACTGACTGCCTCCTCACTGATTGTGAATCTGCCATCCGGCAGTTGTCTCTCTGTTCTATTGAAACTATAACAGATGTTATCAGCACTGTCAATAGATGAGTGCTAATTATTTTATAAAAATTACTTCGTGGTTTGGCAATACCTTTCTTCTATTCCTCTGCATTTCCATCGTCTTCTCCGGAAACACCCAGCTCTGCCAGCCGTTCAGCCGCATCCTCATAGGATTGAAATACGATACCGTGAAATCCAAATTTTTCCGCCGCGGCGACATTCTGCTCCGTATCATCAATAAAAACGCTCTCCTGCGGGATCAGATGAAATTGCTCCAGAAAGCGCGCGTACATCAGAGGATCCGGTTTTGTCATTCTCTGCTGAAACGAGAGGAACCCGCCATCCATATATTCCATGAAGGCAAGAGAATCTCTGCACTCATCGTATGCTTTTTTCGAATAGTTTGAAAAATAATACACCTGATATCCGGCTTTCTTCAGACTTTTAACCCACGCGACGGCGTAATCGCGGATCGTCAGCATTCCATGAATATTTTCGAACGCCTCGTTTAGTTCCTCCTCTATTTCCGGATCCAGACTCACAAAAGCTTCCATAGCCTCCTGCTCCGTGATATCCGCCCGTTCAAACCGCTCCCAGTAAGGACTCATCACGGACGCTTTCAAAAGCCTTTTTATCATCGGTTTATCAAATCCTTTTTCGGAGAGGAATTCCTTCAGCCGAAAATCAACCAGTACATTTCCAATATCAAATACAATGTTTTTTATCATTTAAACGCCCTCCTTAAAATTTCGTCAATTTTCACCAAAATATCCTTTTTGTTGACATTCCCGCCGCATCGTAATACAATAATCCAGACAAAATGATTCGCGATTGAGACTCAGGTATAGCCTGTCCGGTTCTGCCTGGGTCTTTTGTGATTTTAGAACAGCGGGAGAAATCAAAAAATGGAATGGAACTTTATGTTTGTCCTCAACAGCGTCCTGCTCGGTGTGGGACTTGCTATGGACGCCTTTTCGGTATCAATGGCAAACGGACTGAATGATCCGAAAATGAAAAAAAGCAGAATGAACTGGATTGCCGGCGTCTTCGCCGGATTCCAGTTCGCCATGCCGATGATCGGCTGGGTCTGCGTCCATACGATCGTCCGGTACTTTAAAATGTTTCAAAAATTCATCCCCTGGATCGCCCTCATCCTCCTCGCTTTCATCGGCGGGAAAATGCTGGGCGAAGGTATCCAAAGCAAAGATCCGGCAGAAAAAAAGCCTGGCCCTGACTTTGGGGAACTGCTTATCCAGGGCGTTGCGACCTCGATCGACGCATTGTCCGTCGGTTTTACCATTGCAGAATACGGGTGGTTTATGGCTTTTGCCGCCTGCGTCGTCATCGCAGCCGTTACCTTTATCATCAGCATGGCCGGTCTTGTGATCGGCAAAAAGTTCGGAACAAAATTATCCAACAAAGCGCAAATCCTCGGCGGAATCATTTTGATCACGATCGGGATCGAAATTTTCATCACAGGAATTTTTTAATCGCTTTCATCCTTTCTTCCGTGTCAAAATTTTTCATTTAGCACTAGAAATGCACTCCTTTCCTACATTTGCTAACGCTATTGTATTAAAAACTGCCCGTTGCTTCAAGCAACGCAAATTAACATCCGCGTTGCGCGGGCGGCGCGGCAAGCGAACCGCTCATCCGGATCCGGCAAAATGATTGCCGCATATCTTCCCGAATGTTTATCCTTTCAATCCCCTCGCCTGCCTGTCCATATCTTCTACGACAATGTCGCAGATCTCTCCCAGACTCGAACAGTACTCCAGGATCTCTTTCCTTCAATCAACAGCTGCGTATCATACCTGAAGAATTGCCGCTCCCAGAACGGACAGCACAACGCCCCAATTGTTTTCCCTCAAATACTGACGTCGTTTAATTCAAACCGAATGACCTTCCTCAATTCCGCAAGCGACGTCTCCACCTGATAGCCGATCTTTCCGCCGCTGAACAGGATCGTATCGAAATTCTCCGCCGAGCGGTCGATGACGGTCCGGAATGTTTTTTTCATCCCGATGGGCGAGCAGCCGCCGTGGATATAGCCCGTCAGCGGAAGCAGTTCTCTTGATTTGATCATCTCGATGCTCTTTTCCTGCACTGCCTTCGCCGCCTTTTTCAGATCCAGTTCCCGCGCTACCGGCACCATGAACACATAATACTCTCCGCTTCCCGCCCTCGTCACCAGCGTCTTGAATGCCTGAGCGGGATTCTGCCCCAGCTCTGCAGCCACCTCCATGCCGCTCACCGCGCCGGTATCGCCGTAGTAATGGCCGGTATATACCGCTTTCTTCTGTTCGAGCAGCCGCATCACATTTGTCTTTTCCATATGCTGCTTTTTATTTCCCATTTTCAACCTCCGATTTCCCGCAGTCTACGTATCGTACTCCAACAGATACAACCTGTTTTTGTCCGTATCATAGATAGCCAGAGTAAAATTAAAAGAGTGACGGTTCAGAAAATCCGCATCGTCATATGGATGGTCACATTCAGAATGCCTGTCATAGAAATAATAGTATCCGTGTTCTGTCCGGGGAATGGAAATCCTCTCATCGTACGGCTGGTACACAAAAGTATTCAGATTCTCTGAAAGGGGAAGCTCCCTCCAGTTCTCTTTCCCGGAAATCTCCGATGCGATCCCGTCATCGCTGTATTCCGCGACAATCAGGCGGTACCCGTCTCCGTGAAACCCACCGTGGCTGTCTTCTTCGGAAACGATCCTGCCCTCTGTCAGAGAGACTCCACTCATTTCCGCAAAATCAGAAAGAGGATTCTTTTGCCCGCATCCCGACAGTGACAAGATCAGCGATAAAACGACTGCCAGATAAAAAAACTTCCTCATGCTCTTATTCCTCCAGCTGTGTTCCGTCCTTACACCATTCTCCCAGCCGCTTTGTCATCCGCACACAGTCAAACACACCGTTTTTCAGGACGGTTCCGTCCACTTCCTGATAGCCGAGTTTTTGATAAAAAGCAATTGCGCTTGTCCTGCTTTCGATCTCAACCGCCTCATAATGCAGTTCCTGAATCCACCGTTCGGCCTCCCTGACCACAAGCCTTCCCAGCCCTCGTCCCCGGTATTCCGGAAGCACCACCACACGCCCCAGTATCACCGTCCGCGCATCTTTCTCGTAAAAGCGGCACGTTGCGACCGGATACCCGTCGTCCAGCAGCACAAGATATCTGGTGCCGTCGCTGTCGTGTTCGTCAAATTCCTCCCGAAGCGAGATATGATGCTGCCGGTTCATCCCCTGAATCCTCACCGAGTAGGCGCCTGCTCTCTGCCACTCGGCCTCGGCTCGAAGCACTTCCATTGCTTTTCCCCCATTCTGTCTCCTGTGCAAGCTCTTAATTCTGCATAAAAATCTGTTGTTCTTCGATCAGCGGATAGCTGGCAAGCCCGCTCCCGTCCAGATCTTCCCGATACATGTCGATCCCGGTGATCCGGCTGTTCTCGTAGGTTGTGTAATAATAAATCCCCTGATCGGTATTGCAGCAGGAGGAATAGATCGTGTACTCATATCCGTTCTCCACCTTGCAGCAGCCGCGCTGCTGGGCGACGGAGCCGAGAATATGGAAAAACTGGCTGACGCTCTCCGATTCCGAGTCTCCGCTCAGAGAATTGTTTCTGGTAAACGCGGCCTTCACAAACCGCGAGGCGGAGGAGAGATCGCCCGGAAGCCCAAGACTTCCCATCCCTCTGCTGTACGGCTTCAGGTCCAGTTTGTCAGAAAAGAGATTCGCCGGATCTTCCGGGGAAATTCCCATATAATTCACCAGGTTTGTCAGATGGTAGTCAAACGTCGGGTTGTTCGTCAGAACCTCGACCGGATTGTCATATACTTTCAGGCCGTCCTTCACGGACTCCACGACCAGGCTCTCCTCCCGGTCCGAGATCATCCAGTGCAGCGGGGAAAGCGGAAGCTGCGCGCTGAAATCCTCGCTGATCAGATTCAGGCGGTCAAGCTTTTCCCTGACTTCACCGATCGTCGCGCACTGTCCCAGGATCCACGGAATGAATTCAAAAGGTGCGATATTGTCCAGACCCTCCGCCTTCTCCTTGTAATCAGCGTTGCCGGGGAAATTCAGCCCCGCCATGCTCAGCCCTTTCTCATTCGTAGCGTCGTAATAGAGCGGATAATCCTCCTGTACAAAGGCCATCCCGATCATCGCGTAGTGACGGGGCATGTCCTGCGCGTGCCGGAACCGGAACGGGTAGCTGCGCGGCGTCACCGTGACCGTCTGGTGATAGGCGAACTCGTAGTCCAGATTTCTCCCGAAATAGTGATCTTTTGTTTTGTAAGTAACTGCTGTACACATAGATGTTTCCTCCTTCATGTTGTAATCGTTACAAATCTTTTTGGTTCCTCCTTGGGAGCTTGCGTTCCCTATAGCAGAAGTCTACTCATTCCATATCACTGCCCTTCTCCAGCATCCGCTTCACTTCCCGGTCAAAGTCCGAATTGATCTTTTGTGTCTTATTAAATGCATCATATTCAACCTCCGCTTTCGCTTTGGCCTCTCTGCCGCTGATCCGCCCCTTATCAGGAAGAATATCATAACGACGAAACGCAAGAAACTCGTTGATGCTGGCGGCAAACTCCTCCATGGTAAAGGTGTTCTCCCGCTCAATCAGATCCTCAATGTAGTCAAAGTAGCCCGTTACCGTTCTTTCCAACTGGCGAATCTGTTTTTCATCCAGGTAGTTTTTCGCGATGGAAACGTCTGATTTCAGGATGCGACCCTCCGGAGCGTATTTCCAGGTCGTAAGACCCATATTTTTCTTTCTGCGATCTGCATGAGTATAGACGATCTCCGCAGCAGTCTGGCCTGTGATGGCGTAGTGGAACTTGTTCTGAACCATAGCATAAAATGCGTGGGTGATCTCCGCATCCTTATCATAGTCAATGCTGCACTCCGCAAAAATGTCGGTGATCTGCTGCCAGATACGGCGTTCACTGGCACGGATAGACCGGACGCGCTCCAACAACTCACGGAAATAATCCTTACCAAAAGCGGTCTTACCCTGCTTCAGCCGCTCATCATCCAGAGCAAAACCCTTCGTCATGTATTCTTTTAAAATGCCCGTAGCCCAAATTCGGAAATGCGTAGCGCGGCGAGAGTTGACCCTATAGCCAACGGAGATGATAGCGTCTAAATTATAAAACTGAGTCTGATACTTTTTACCGTCCGCTGCAGTTGCCGAGATTTTCTCGGTAACTGTAGTCTTCTCCAATTCGCCTTCCATAAATATATTTTTCAGATGAAGAGATATATTATCTGTACTACAACCGAACAATTCGGCCATTGCCTTTTGATTCAGCCATATAGTCTCATCTTTGATCAATGCATTGACGGTAATATCTTCATCAACCGTCCGGTACATCAAAAATTCAAATCCCTGATCCATCAGCCCACCTCGATTCCCGCAACAATTCTCGCAATCTCATCTTGCAGCACCTGCTCACGGGCAACAATTTCCTCTATCTCTGCGTCCAGCTTTACAATATCGATTTTTCTCTCCGGTTATCCGGCTTGCTCTTGGGCGCAAGCACACCGGTCGAGGCAAACCGTGGGTATTGATCAAAAGCTGGTTATCATCGCCCGTCCACTTAATGGAATAGAGCGGATTGGAAACGATCAACTCAAAAGGTTCATCATCCCTGACTATCATATCATGTGACCGTCCAAAATGAAACGAGTATTTTCAATCTGAAATCGAGAATTTCCTTTTGATAGATTTCGAGATACCGAGAAACCCAAATGCAAAGTCTTTTGCATACATAAAAATGAACATGGCTTAATTGAAAAAGTAAATTCTAGTGCAACAGTAAATTCCACTGTGCTTTATAAGTTATTGTTTTTTTCAAATT
>CANRMH010000080.1 GCA_947631695.1 uncultured Lachnospiraceae bacterium
GTTTCCAGATATTCGGACGCCTGCGCGGCTTAGGCGTTGTTTGGCATATAAAGGGCGTTTTGGCTGATGCAGCCGTAGTCGTATTCTGCTTCGGGAACGGAGATGGGGCCGATTGCTTTTGTATATGCAATGACCTCGATTCCAAGCTCCTGCAGCAGTTTGGACGCAACGGCCCCCGCGGCGGCCCTTCCGATCGTCTCTCTGCCGGAAGAACGCCCGCCTCCCCGATAATCGCGGATTCCGTATTTTTGATCAAACGTATAATCCGCGTGTCCGGGGCGGTAGCAGTTCATGATATCGCTGTAATCCCGGGAACGCTGATCCTCATTGCGCACGGCCAGTGAGATCGGCGTGCCGGTGGTATATCCCTCGAATACGCCGGAAAGAATTTCCACGCGGTCGTTTTCTCTGCGCGCGGTGGTGAATTTGCTCTGCCCGGGCTTTCTGCGGTCCAGAAAACTCTGGATGTCTGACTCGCAAAGCGGCAACCCCGACGGACAACCGTCGATGACTACGCCGATCGCGGCGCCGTGAGATTCTCCCCAGGTGGTGATCTTAAAAATTGTTCCGTATGTTGAACCAGCCATTTGCATTTTCCTCCTGTTAAAAAATGTCTGCGGCATATCCGAGAAAATAAAGTATGGATCGGGAGCTGCCGGGATAAAAATATTATATATGAAAATACCCTGTCCTGCAAACGCTGATGCGGATGTGCAGAACCGCCAAAACGGCGGTACAGGACATGGGAAAAGCAACATTTACGCTGTACATTTTAACATATGCGTATTATAATGAAAAGGCATATAATATAATTACTAGATCATGAATTAAAGGGGAACAGAATCAAATGGACGACAAAGAAATCATTTCTGAGGAACAAGCAGAAGAAGATGCAGGCGGAGTCAGCGGCGAACCTTGTGTGTCCGAAGAAAAGGATTCTGATTCAGAACCGGGCGGATCCCCGATCGAAAGGAAGACGGAGGAAGAAACGCCGGAGGAAGAGGCATCGGGGGAAGAAACGCCGGAGGAAGAGGCATCGGAGGAAGATACGCCGGAGGAGGAGACATCGGAGGAAGAACCCTCCGGGGAGGACGCCGCTGAAGAAGAAAAAGAAGAGGAAGAGGACGAAGAGGACGAAAGAAGCGCTCTGGAGATATTGGAAAATGATCCGCGCATCAGGCGGCACCGGAGAAAAAAGAAAGCCATCATTTTCTCCGTTTGTTTTTTCATGCTTTTAATTCTTGCATATATCGGAGTTTCCGCATATTTTGTCAATCACTTTTTTTTCTTTACCAGGATCAACGGGGTGGATTTTTCCGCGAAAACAGAGGAACAGGTGGAAGATTATCTGGAGAAGCAGGTGAGCGGATACTGCCTGACGTTAATAAAATCGGATGGAAACAGCGAGATCATCAGAGGTTCCGATATCAATATTTCCTATGTAAAGGGAAAGGAAGTCGGAGAGTTCCTGAGGAATCAGGTTCCCTATCTGTGGATTACGGCTTTATGGGACAGGATGGAGATGGAAGCCCCTCTGGGGGTAGAGTACGATGAGGCTATGCTGGATCAGGCCATCTCCGGACTGGATTGTATGAAGCCGGAGAATCAGAAGGAGGCGGAGTCCGCATACCCGGAGTTCCGTGACGGGAAATTTGCGATTGTTGACGAGATACCGGGAACCCAGATCGACACAGCGAAATTGACGGATGCGGTGAAACAGGCGGTCAGCGGATTTGTGCCGGAGCTGTCTCTGGAAGAGGCGGAATGTTACCTTAAACCCCGGTTGACGAAGGATTCTCCGGAAGTCGTCGCGGCGTGCGATACGATGAACGGATATCTGGGCGCCAGCGTTACCTATGATTTCCACCCTTATACGGAGGTTGTGGATGGAAATCTGATCTCGCAGTGGATTTCCGCGGATGAAAATATGAACGTTACCTTCCATGAGGACGCGGTCAGAGCATATGTGCAGAGCCTGGCGGAGAAATATGATACGAGCCGTACCAACAGGATCTTTACGACGGGCTACGGGGATACGGTGGAAGTGAGCGGCGGAAGCTATGGATGGCTTATGGATCAGGAGGCGGAATATGCCGCGCTGATCGCGAATATTCAAAATAAGGAAAATATAACCAGGGAACCGCAGTATAAGAGAAAGGCGGTCACCCATGAGGCGAATGATTTCGGCAATACCTACGCGGAGGTGGATCTGAGCAATCAGCATATGTTTTTCTTTAAGGACGGCCAGTGCGTGCTGCAGTCGGACATTGTAACAGGCAATCCGAACAAGGGAAACGGGACTCCGCAGGGAATTTATACGATAGCCTACAAGGAGAGGAATACGATCCTGAGGGGAGATAAACTTCCTGACGGGACCTATGAATATGAGTCTCCGGTATCGTTCTGGATGCCGTTTAACGGAGGAATAGGGTTCCACGACGCCACGTGGCAGTCGGCGTTCGGCGGCGCGAGATATCAGACCTACGGTTCCCACGGCTGTGTGAATCTTCCGTACAGTGTGGCGGAAGCGCTGTACGGCATGGTGGATGCGGGCACGCCTGTAATCTGTCATTACTGATCGCGCGCGGCGGGGCGGAGCAGGATAAAGATCGGATGTAAGGCGAAAGAGCGGGACAACCGGTAAATTCATGCGGATGAAACGGACAAAAAGGAAAGAGTTATGTATGAGATAATAAAACAGGACGGCAGGGCGAGAAGAGGAAGGCTTCATACGGTACACGGCATTATTGAGACTCCGGTATTTATGAATGTGGGAACAGCCGCGGCGATCAAGGGCGCTGTTTCCACGACGGACCTTGCGCAGATCGGAACGCAGGTGGAGCTGTCCAATACCTATCATCTGCATGTGCGGCCCGGCGACCAGGTCATCAGGCAGATGGGAGGCCTGCATAAATTTATGGCATGGGATAAGCCCATCCTCACGGATTCCGGAGGGTTTCAGGTTTTTTCGCTTGCGAGGCTCCGCAGGATCAAAGAGGAGGGAGTCTATTTCCATTCTCATGTCGATGGGAGAAAGATTTTTATGGGGCCGGAGGAAAGCATGCAGATCCAGTCCAACCTTGCGTCAACGATTGCAATGGCGTTTGACGAATGCCCTTCAAGTATTGCGGACAAAGCGTATATTGAGCGGTCCGCAGATCGGACGGCGAGGTGGCTTGCCCGCTGTAAGGAGGAAATGGAGAGGCTGAACAGTCTGCCGGATACCATTAATCCCCGTCAGATGCTGTTCGGGATCAATCAGGGCGGAATTTATGAGGATATCCGTATTCGCCACGCGCAGCAGATCGCGGAGATGGATCTGGACGGGTATGCCATCGGCGGCCTTGCCGTAGGGGAATCCCACGAGGAGATGTATCGGATCATAGAAACGGTCGTCCCGCACCTGCCGGCCGACAAGCCGGTCTATCTGATGGGAGTGGGAACGCCGGAGAATATTCTCGAGGCCGTCGAGCGGGGAGTGGATTTTTTCGACTGCGTCTATCCGAGCCGGAACGGACGGCATGGACATGTCTATACAAAAAGAGGGAAATTAAATCTGTTTAACGCAAAGTATGAGACGGACGCTCGGCCCATCGAGGAAGGATGCGGATGTCCCGCCTGCCGCACATACTCCAGGGCGTATATCCGCCATCTGCTGAAGGCCGGGGAGATGCTGGGAATGCGGCTGTGCGTGCTGCACAATCTGTATTTTTACAACCATATGATGGAAGAGATTCGGGAGGCGATCGAGCAGGGGCGCTATCGCGAATATAAGGAAGATTTTTCTAAAAGGTCTTGCTGAAATCCGGAATATTGTGTATACTTTAACGTGCCAAAAAGGATGATCACAAACAGTCGTAGGAGGATAAGGATATGTATGCAGTGTTGACACAGGGCGGATATGGAATTGTATCGGTAATACTGATCTGGGCAGTGGTTCTTGGCTTTTTCTGGTTCTTCATGATAAGGCCGCAGAAGAAAGCGCAGAGACAGCTTGATGCGATGATCGCGGAGATGGAGATCGGCGATGCGGTACTGACGAACAGCGGATTTTACGGAGTCGTCATCGATATTACGGACGAGGATGTGGTGGTAGAGTTCGGCAACAACAAGAACTGCCGGATCCCGATGCAGAAGGCCGCGATCGCACAGGTGGAAAAAGCGGGCGAGGCGAAATAAAGACAGATTGTTAAGAAATATCTTTGGATCGGAGGAAAGGTACGGTTCAAAGGTATTTTTTATTTCGCAGGAAACTTTGTTCCCTGTGAAATAAAAGGCGCTTGGCGGGCGAGGAATTCCGCAGGCGGGATTCTGTTTTATTTCATAGGAAACTTCGTTCCCTATGAAACAAAAACGCTCCGCGGGATCGCACTGCGGCGGATGGGAAGATGCCGCTTGCGCGGCCCGCCGCAGGCGGAGAATCTCGCAGGCGAGATTCTATTTTTGTGACATTGATGAACTGACGATTTGGATACAGGAAAGTTGAGGGAAGGGCTTGAAACGAATCTAAAAATGAGCTATGATAAGGGATATTGAAGTTTTAGGAGGCGGAAGAACGATATGAACCTGAATATCGGAGTCATCAAGGGCGACGGCATCGGCCCGGAGATCGTAACGGAAGCGATGAAGGTACTCGACAGGGTAGGGGAGGTGTTCGGCCATACCTGTTCCTATGAACAGCTTTTGCTCGGCGGCGCATCAATCGATGTGCATGGCGTTCCGCTCACGGATGAGACGATCGAGAAGGCGAAGGCCTGCGACGCTGTTTTGATGGGATCGATCGGCGGGGACGCGAGGACTTCTCCCTGGTACCGGCTGGAACCGTCAAAGAGACCGGAGGCGGGACTTCTGAAGATACGGAAAGCCCTCAATCTGTTTGCAAATCTGCGGCCGGCTGTATTGTATAAAGAGTTAAAGGGAGCGTGTCCGCTCAAAGAAGAACTCACCGAGGGCGGTTTTGATCTGATGATCATGAGGGAGCTGACCGGAGGGCTGTATTTCGGGGAGCGAAAGACCGTGGAGAAGGACGGGGTTCTGACGGCTTATGACTCGCTTACATATAACGAGACGGAGATCCGGCGCATTGCAAAGCGCGCGTTTGACATTGCGGGAAAACGCAGGGGCAAAGTGACGAGCGTGGATAAGGCGAACGTGCTGGACTCCTCGAGACTTTGGAGAAAGGTTGTGGAGGAGGTTGCGAAGGACTATCCGGATGTGACGCTGGAGCATATGCTGGTGGATAACTGTGCGATGCAGCTTGTGAAGGATCCGAAGCAGTTCGATGTGATCTTGACAGAGAATATGTTTGGCGATATTCTGTCGGATGAGGCGAGTATGGTTACGGGATCGATCGGGATGCTGGCGAGCGCGAGCCTGAACGAGACGAAGTTCGGGCTGTATGAGCCGAGCGGCGGATCCGCGCCGGATATTGCGGGCAAGGGCGTTGCCAATCCGATCGCGACCATCCTGTCGGCTGCGATGATGCTGCGGTTCAGTTTTGATCTGGACCGGGAGGCGGACGCGGTCGAGAGGGCCGTGGCGGAAGTCCTTCAGGCGGGGTACCGCACGATTGATATTATGTCCGAGGGGAAAACACAGATAGGCACATCCGAGATGGGGGATCGGATTGCAGAATTTATCCGGTAAGGAGGAAGATAAAATGAAAAGCGATACAGTTACAAAGGGAATGCAGCAGGCTCCGCATCGATCTCTGTTTCACGCGCTTGGTATGACGCAGGAGGAACTTGACAGACCGCTGGTCGGGATCGTCAGTTCCTATAATGAGATTGTTCCGGGCCATATGAATCTGGATAAAATCGTGGACGCCGTGAAGAAAGGGGTATCCATGGCAGGTGGTACACCGATCGTATTTCCTGCGATCGCGGTGTGCGACGGCATTGCGATGGGGCATATCGGGATGAAGTACTCCCTGGTGACCAGGGATCTGATCGCTGATTCTACGGAGGCAATGGCGATAGCGCACCAGTTTGACGCTCTGGTGATGGTGCCGAACTGTGACAAGAATGTGCCGGGGCTTCTGATGGCGGCTGCCAGGATCAACATACCTACCATATTCGTAAGCGGAGGCCCGATGATGGCCGGACATGTGAAAGGAGAGAAGCGAAGCCTCTCCAGCATGTTTGAGGCGGTAGGAGCCTATGCGGCGGGAACGATGACGGAGGAGGATGTGCGGGAGTTTGAGCAGAAGGTTTGTCCGACCTGCGGCTCCTGTTCCGGTATGTATACGGCGAACAGTATGAATTGTCTGACGGAAGCGCTTGGGATGGGGCTTCCCGGAAACGGTACGATTCCGGCGGTTTATTCCGACCGCATCTGTCTGGCGAAGCACGCGGGCATGCGGGTCATGGAACTCTGGAAAAAGAATATCCGTCCGAGAGATATTATGACAAAGGAAGCGATCCTGAATGCGCTGACCGTGGACATGGCGCTCGGATGCTCCACGAACAGTATGCTTCATCTTCCTGCGATCGCACATGAGATCGGAATGGATTTTGAGATCGATTTTGCGAACGGCATCAGCGAGAGAACGCCGAATCTGTGTCATCTCGCGCCCGCCGGCCCGACCTATATGGAGGATCTGAACGAGGCGGGCGGAGTGATGGCCGTGATGAACGAACTGAATAAAAAGAACCTTCTCCACACAGAATGTATGACAGTGACAGGCAAGACGGTGGGAGAGAATATCGCCGGATGTGTAAACCGCAATCCGGAGGTGATTCGTCCGATTGACCATCCGTACAGCGAGACGGGAGGACTCGCCGTACTCAAGGGTAATCTGGCGCCGGACGGAAGCGTTGTGAAGCGCTCTGCGGTGGTAAGCGAGATGCTGGTACACGAAGGCCCTGCCAGAGTCTTTGAGTGCGAGGAGGATGCGATCGACGCGATCAAGGGCGGAAAGATCCGGCCGGGAGACGTGGTTGTGATCCGCTACGAGGGCCCGAAGGGCGGCCCGGGCATGAGAGAGATGCTGAACCCGACTTCCGCGATCGCGGGTATGGGGCTTGGCTCCAGCGTGGCGCTGATTACGGACGGACGTTTCAGCGGCGCTTCCCGCGGGGCGTCCATCGGGCATGTATCGCCGGAAGCGGCGGTAGGGGGACCGATCGCGCTGGTGGAAGAGGGAGATATCATCAGGATTGATATCCCCGGACTGAAGCTTACGCTGGATGTGCCGGACGAAGTGCTGGAAGAAAGAAGAGCGAAATGGCAGCCGAGGGAGCCGAAGGTCACTACGGGATACTTGGCAAGATATGCGTCTATGGTGACGTCCGGCAACCGGGGAGCCATTCTGGAGATCCCGAAGAAATAGGAATATGGCCGGGATTCGGATAAAATTAAGTTAGAAAGAGGAAAATACATGCAGTTGACTGGATCAGAGATAGTAGTAGAATGTTTGAAAGAGCAGGGCGTGGATACGGTGTTCGGGTATCCGGGCGGCGCGATTTTAAATGTGTACGATGAACTTTATAAACATCAGAATGAGATCCGCCACATCCTGACGTCCCATGAGCAGGGGGCGGCGCATGCGGCGGACGGATATGCGCGGGCGACCGGGAAGGTCGGCGTCTGCCTGGCCACGAGCGGGCCGGGGGCGACGAATCTTGTGACGGGGATCGCGACCGCGTATATGGATTCGATCCCGATTGTGGCGATCACCTGCAACGTGGGTGTTTCGCTGCTCGGGAAGGATAGTTTTCAGGAGATTGATATTGCGGGGATCACCATGCCGATCACAAAACACAATTATATTGTGAAGGATGTAGAGCAGCTTGCGGATACGATCCGAACGTCGCTTGTGATCGCGAAGAAGG
>CANRMH010000081.1 GCA_947631695.1 uncultured Lachnospiraceae bacterium
TGGGCGATCCGTTTCATCCACCCCCGAAAAGCCTCTGGTTTTTCAAGCTGGCTCAAATTCCGAAAAGCCCTTAAAAATGTGTCCTGCAGTAAGTCGTGGCAGGTATCTTCATCTTTAACCATCATACGAATAGTTAAATAGACATTATTGTACGTCATTTCATAAAGCTGGCTGATTGCGTTCTGGTCGTTTGCAATCGCCATGTCAATCAAATCTGCCGTAAAAATCTGCAATGCCCCACAGGAAGGGCAAAATTCAATTCCGTCCTTGATTTCTTTTTTACATTTATAACACTTCATAATTTCACACCCCTTCATCGAAAACAATGGTTTTGTTACAATCCTGTCCTCTGCTATCACTACCCTCCGTCACCATCGTTTTCTTTAAATAGGATTTTTAGGATTCGTGCAAGCAGCTTTTCTGCCGTTTCCCTGTCTAATTCGCCACTTTCTACCCATTGGGAAACCAGTTCCCGTATATATTCTTCCGTCAACCCATATCGCCTCTTTTCGTCTTTGTTACCCCCTAGACGTTAAATCTTTGCATAAGGTTTTAAAAAACGAAAATTTGCATATGTGGAATATGTTTCCTTATACGTCGTTAATATCATAGCACAGATTGGGTAAAATAGCATTAGCTTTTTGCATAAATATTCAGGGAAAGAGACGATAAAATGGATAATATGTTAAATTACCAGAAAATGGGTGAGAGAATCAGAAAATATCGCCTTTCTGCGCATATGACGCAAGAACAGCTTTCCGAGCTATGTGGTGTGACACCAGCTTCTATAAGCAGGCTGGAAACCAATGCCATAAGCTGTTCCCTTCCCCTTTTGGTTTCTGTGGCCGCCGCTCTCAATGTCGGGCTTGACGCTCTCGTTTGTGACAGCTTGCCCGCCGTTACATCTGACTATCTCGATAAAGACTTCAGCAAACTGCTTTCTGACTGCACCGCAAAAGAAAAGCACATCATTTACAAGATTGCAGAAACTACCAAAAAGACTTTGAGAGAGCAAAAATAAGCTATTGAAATGGGATTTCCTTCTTCCTCTGGAAAATCAATATCCGCCATTTCCTCAAATCGTCTCTCTAAATCCTGTAAATCAGCGTTATCCTGCTGATAAACTGCGCCATTGGCAAGGAGCATATTCCATTGACAGGAATCGGGCATTTTCGACAAAATTCACAAGAAAAGGTGCATATATATGGAGGACACTATCTCACAAGGCAGAAATGCAAAGAAGCCAGTGTATTTGAATCACGCTGTCTTCTTTTTTGTTACACAGTTTTGCTTACACAGTTTTCCTCTTCGCTTAGAATAGAAATCATACACAGTATATTGCACAGCCGCTCACAAAAAACGAGAGGTCTGCCTGTTGTGGCAAACCCCTCGAAAAATCGCAAATATGTTGATTTTACGGGCTTTTTGCTTAACCGAAATATCTCTTAAGCAGTCCCTCAAATGCCTTGCCGTGACGGGCCTCGTCCCTTGCCATCTCGTGGACGGTATCGTGGATCGCATCCAGATTCGCAGCTTTCGCGCGCTTCGCAAGGTCGAATTTTCCTGCGGTAGCGCCGTTTTCAGCGTCTACTCTCATTTCAAGGTTTTTCTTTGTGCTGTCGGTTACGACTTCGCCAAGCAGTTCGGCAAATTTTGCAGCGTGTTCTGCTTCTTCATAGGCGGCTTTCTCCCAGTACAGGCCGATCTCCGGATAGCCTTCTCTGTGGGCGACTCTTGCCATTGCAAGGTACATGCCGACTTCCGTGCATTCGCCCTCAAAATTGGCTCTCAGATCCGCAAGGATATCCTCGCTTACGCCTTTTGCTACGCCTACCACATGTTCCGCAGCCCATTCTCTTTCACCGGACTGTTCCTGGAACTTCTCGGCCGGCGCATGGCAGACCGGACATTCAGCCGGAGCCGCGTCTCCCTCATGAACATAGCCGCATACAGAACATACAAATTTTTTCATAATTGTGATCTCCTTTTCTTTTATAATTTTTAATATCGGCGTTTTGCCAATATTAATTTACTGTGTGAGTGTGTCGGGATACGGGATTTTACTTCCCTTTTTCAGACAGTTGCTGCAAATCCCATAAAAAAGTGCGTTATGAGAATATATCCTGCCGTTAAATTTTTCCCCTGCAAGTTCGTTGACGGATTGCAGAACCGGCATGTCCAGATCCATCACCCTCCTGCATTCTGTGCAGAGGACATGATAGTGAGGCGCCGTAACGCCGTCAAAGCGGTCGCCGCCGTGGGGCGTCGTGATTTTTATTGCTTCTCCGATATCAGCCAGGAGATTCAGATTCCGGTATACAGTGCCAAGACTGATGTGTGGAAATTCTTCCCGTACATGCAGGTAAACGGTATCGGCGGTAGGATGTTCGGTAGTACTGGCAAGAAATTCTTTAATGGCTTCTCTCTGCCTGCTGTATTTTAAATTTGCCATGTGCTATTCTCCAAAAACAATAATAGTAACAATTACTATATTAAAATATAACCGTTGTTTGGACGAAAGTCAATATAAAATTACAAAACGTAACAATTTGTAACAAATTATGTTTTCGAATTTATTTTTATTTTAGAAAAAAATAAGAATATGACACCGAAAATATGGGAAAATATCTTGACAGACACGAAAAGTGTTGATAAAATCTGTTTGTAACATTTGTAACAATTCTGTAACAAAATACAAAGGATAAGAAAACATAGACGTATTTAAGGAGGTTGTTTATGAATTCGAACCTTAAAAAAGGATTGTTCCTGGTTACTTTATTTGGAGTGATATCAATTTCCGGGGAACGGGCGCGGGCGGAAGATGTTCCGGACAGGACGGTCATGCCCGGTGTGGGAATTGAAGCGGTGCTGAACAGCTGTCATATGTCGAATAAAGAAATTGACGTAGAACGGTATCTGGTGCCGACGGAAAAGGGCGAGTATTTTGATATGGCGTTTGCGAATGTAGATGCGGATACTTTTCTGTTTATCAGGAGCAAACCGACAAAAGAGAGTGCATGGCTGGGAAAACTGTATCCGGATTATGCCGCGAAGATTATCGGTCCGGTCGGAGAATGGACGAGGGTACAGTCGGGTACAGTAACCGGCTATGTATGTACGAAGTATATTATAATCGGAAGTCAGGCGGAGGAAAAGGCGCAGGAACTGATCCGCAATTCGCAGACGCATGACGTTCAGGAGGCATTTCACTATGCAAAGCCGCGTGAAGAGGAGGAAGCGGAGCGAAACGGAGAACGCGGGGCAGCGGCGCAGGACACGGCACAGAAAGAGACAGATCAGAGCGGGCAGACGGAAGCCGCCGCGCAAAATCAAAGCGGACAGGCTGCGGCAAGCGGACAGGCGGTCGTGGATTATGCCTGCCAGTTTATTGGAAATCCCTATGTGTGGGGCGGGACAAGCCTTACGGAAGGAGCGGATTGCTCCGGATTTGTTCAGTCTGTGTTCGCTCATTTCGGAATTAATCTTCCAAGAACGACATGGGACCAGGAAACGGTGGGAACCGCCGTCAGCTATGAACAGGCTGTGCCGGGCGATCTGATTCTGTACGAAGGCCATGTGGGGATCTACATGGGAAACGGAGAGATTGTAAATGCTATCAATCCGTCGAAAGGAATCGGAGTGATTCCGGCGGAGTGTATGGCGATCAAGACGGTAAGGAGGGTCTTATAGGAGAGTTTGGCGGCGTCCAGACTCTCTTTTCATTTCATAGGAAATTTTGTTCCCTATGAAACAAAAAGCGCTTGGCGTGATCGCACTGCGGCGGATGGGAAGACGCCGTTTGCGCGGCCCGCCGCAGGCGGAGAATCTCGCGGGCGAGATCCGATTTCGCAAAAGTGTACAATTTATACAAATTTGTAAAAAGATGTAAAAAAAGGGAAAAGGAGTTTATCCAAGTTATCCACTTGAGGAAGCGTCAAAAATGGGGAAAACCTAAACTTTTTCAAAAGTTATCCACATTATCCACATCAAAACATATGTTTTTGGTGGATTATTTAGATGAAATAAAAGAACGAATGTTTTGTGTAGATATAATAAAAATGAAAAAATGTCGAAAAAAAGAGAAAAAAATATTGACATTTAAATAGTCAAATTTTAAAAAGAAATTTTTATAAAATGTTTACACAATGGAAAAAAGCGGATATAATAAATGTTACTGAATTACAAAGGAGGCGTTAAGATGGCAGCACAGGTTTCCGAAAATATGACGATCGGAGAGGTTCTCAGAATCAATCCCAATATTGCGCCGATTCTTATGGAAGTTGGCATGCACTGTTTGGGATGCCCGTCGGCGCAGGCAGAATCTCTGGCTGAAGCGGCGATGGTACACGGCATAGACGTCAGCGTATTGGTGGAAAAAATCAATGCTTATTTAAATGCTTAGAAATTGCGTGAAAGCGTATAAAAAGTGCAAGGGAGCGACGCGAAGCAATCGGGAACGGCTGCGGAGCGGAGTTCCTTTTTTGTTATAAAAAAGGCAGATTTTTGTGTAAAGCAATAGATGAAAAAAAGAAAGTATGATAAAATATCTTATCTTTTATTTCCGCTGGCAATGAGTCAGGCGGCCATGTTTGCATGGACATTTGACTTTTACAGGGAATGTGCGAAGAGATGCAGGAAGCAGGATAAAAGGGAAAAAGCAAGGAAAAAAGGAAGGGAAGAGAAGAATGAAACGGAGATTGTTGAGCGCAAAAAAACGATTGGCCGGTCTGGCTGCGGTTTGCGTCGCCGTATCGGCTCTGGCCGGAGGCGCGCCGGGGAGCGTATCGGCTGCGGAATCCGCGGCGGGGGATCAGACTGCGGCTGCAGAGCAGGACGCCGGGGCTGTCCGGGCTGCCAAACCGCAGGCGGAGGAAAAGGAATTTGTTCATCCAGGAATGCTGCACACAGCGCAGGCTTTTGAGGTGATCCGGGGTAATGTGGAGGAAGGCGTGCAGCCGAATCTGGATACGTGGAATACGCTTGTGGGCGACGGCTTTTCGTCTCCATACTGGAATCCGCGGCCGCTCCAGACGGTCCTGCGGGGCGGCGACGGGCAGAATTATGCGCAGTTTTATATAGATATCCTTCGGGCTTATCAGACGGCGCTGGTGTGGAAGATCGGAGGCGACGAGATTTACGGCGAGGCGGCGTGCAGGATCCTGAACAGCTGGACATCGGTGATGACGGGGATCGGCGGCAATGCGGACCGGTTTCTGGCGGCGGGTATTTACGGCTATGAGCTTGCGAATGCCGCGGAACTTATGCGGGATCACCCATCCTTTGACAAGGGAGCGATGGACGACCTGCTGCTGAATGTGTTCTATCCCATGAACAATCATTTTCTGAAGGCGCACAATGGCGCTCATATGGGAAATTACTGGGCAAACTGGGATCTGTGCAACATTGCTTCCATGATGGCGATCGGTATTTTTACAGACCGCAGGGATATCTACGACCAGGCGCTGGAATACTATAAGTCCGGGATCGGGATGGGTTCCCTCTACAATGCGATGCCTTTTGTCTTTGACGACAATACGGCGCAGTGGCAGGAATCCTGCCGGGATCAGGGGCATACGGTGTTCGGGATCGGGCTTTGTTCCGTGATCTGCGAGATGGCGTGGAATCAGGGGGACGATCTGTATGGACTCTCAGACAACCGTTTCCTGAAGGCGGCGGAGTACACGGCAAGGTACAACAACGGAAATGACGACCTCCAATTTGCGTCTTACATGCGCAATTCCGGACAGAGCGGAAAGGTCGAGTGGTATGACGGGATCAGCGGCGCGTCCAGGGGGCATGTGCGGCCGATCTACTCCCTGATCTATAATCACTACGTGAACCGGCTGGGACTTACCGCTCCGAATATCAAACAGATCCTGTTCCCGGCGGAGGATACCTGGACCGTCGAGGGAAATACCAGAAATGGGGATGAACTCGGATGGCAGTCTCTGACCTTTGCGAACCTGAGCGGGCGCGCAGAAACTGCTCCGATCGAGGGATATTTCCCGGATGGAGTTTACCGCATCCGCTCCGTGCAGTCCGGCAAATCCCTGGTGGTGAACGATCAGGGCAATCTGGCCTCCGCCGAGACCGGCACGCGGGAGGACGAATGGTGGAAGCTGGAAAATCTTGGGGACGGGGAGTATATCATTACGAATGCCGTCACCGGCCAGGTGATGCAGGTCACAGGGGATTCCTATGCGATCGGGTCTGTGATCGGAACGGGACAGCGGCAGGATTCCCTGAACCAGAGATTTGGGCTTGCCAGAAACAGCAATGGAGATTATCGGATCATCGCGTCCGTAAGTACGTACGTTGTGGAACTGAAAGACGCGTCGAACGCGGATGATGCGGCGGTGATCCAGTGGAAGAATGCGCAGGGCAACTGGCAGAGGTGGACGCTGGAACGCAGGCAGGACGTGCTGGCGCAGTTTACTTTTGATGATGAAAAGAGCGGTTTCACAGACGGAAATGCGGTGGCCGAGGGAACGCACAGCCTCCAGGCGCACAGCGGCGGGCAGGCGCTGTATCTGAACGGGACGACCGATTTCCTTGAGGTGAAGAAAACAGACGGGGAGAGCCTGCTGTCAGGCGCGGAGGAACTGACGGTTTTCTTCCAGGCAAAGCCGGAGAAGGACGGCGCGAACTGGATGTTTTACGCGGCGCCCGGCGGGGAAGAGCAGGACGGCGCAGACGGAGCCTGCCTGGGAATACATGAGGAGAATGGAATCCTACGGGCGGGCAGATACAATGGACCGGGAAATCAGTTTGAAGCGGAGACGGAGACGGACGGAGAAGACTGGCGCTGCATCGCCGTGATCTACACGAAGGAGGAAACGATTCTCTACGTGGACGGGGAGGAGAGGGCAAGACAGTCCGGAACGGCGGCGGTTGAGGATATTCTGGGTACACAAAGCGTCCTTTATATCGGAAAAGCCGGGCAGGAAAACGCAGCATTTTACAAGGGCCTGATTGATAATTATACGATTTACGGGCGCGCGCTCTCGGAGGAGGAGATCAGGGCGCAGGTTTCAAGATATGCGGAAAAGCCGGAGATCCTTGCGGATTTCACTTTTGACGACGAGCAGAGCGGCTTTACCAACGGGTACGCCGTGGCCGGGGGAGGCCACAGCCTGAAGAAGCACGGCGCAGGAAACGCGCTGTACCTGAACGGGGTGACAGACTGCCTGGAGGTCACGAACATTTACGGAACCAGCCTGCTGACCGGGCTGAAGGAATTCACCGTTTCCTTCCAGGCCAAACCCGTGAAAAAAAGCGCAAACTGGATGTTCTATGCGGCTCCCGGGCGGAATGACCAGGTCTTCAACCGGGAGCAGTACCTCGGCGTGATCGAGAACGAAAACAGCCAGCTGAGCGCGGAGCGGTATTATAATACCGGCACAAGGCCGGAGTCAGCGGCCGCAGAGACAGACACGGACGGCTGGTATCATCTGGCGGTCGTGTACACGGAGAAGGAGACGATCCTCTATGTGGACGGGGAGGAAAAGGCAAGACAGTCCAGCGGCTATGCACTGCCGGATGTCCTGGGAGAAAACAGTGTTCTTTTCATTGGCCGGGCGAACTGGGGAATCATGTCCGAGTACTATAACGGGCTGCTTGACAATTACAGGATCACAGGCCGGGCGCTGACGGCTGCGGAGGTTCAGAGAGAAGCGCTGCGCGCTGATCTGGACACGGCAGTCGAGCGGAAGGACGAGGGATTATATACGGAGGAAACCTGGTCTGTGTACGAG
>CANRMH010000082.1 GCA_947631695.1 uncultured Lachnospiraceae bacterium
GAGATTTCTGGAAAAGCTGGAAAAACTGTAAAAGCTGTAAAAGAACAGGTTACGGATAAAAAGGTTTTGCTTACCGCGAGGATACATAGGTGTTTTTGGATAATTTTAAGATACGGACAAAGCTGATACTCATTTACATGATATGCGTGCTGCTGCCTCTGATCGTGACGGACTCGGTCTTTCTGGTCTCCGTTGTCCGCAATGTCAGGCAGGAAGAATCGGATGAAATGGAAGACGTTCTTAACCGGGTCGTTTATGAGTTAAATACGACGATCAACAATGTGACGGCCATTTCCGATTATCTGTATATGAACGAAAGACTGAATGAGTTCGTAGAGCAGGAATACGCGTCGCCGGCGGAGTACTACAAATATTTCAACCGGTTTATGGAGGATAGTGTGATACGGTACTATTACACGACGGAATCCGTATACAATGTTCAGATCTGCACGGATAACGACAGCATGGTGGACGGAATGTATTTTAAGCATAAGGATGCGGTCAGGAAAGAATCCTGGTACCGGCGTTATCAGCAGAATCAAGAACGCATGTTTATTCAGGCATACTATGTGGAGGACAGCGAATATGAGAAGTCGATGAACCACGCGAGGCATGTGTCTCTGATCAGGAAAATGAACTGCTTCGGCGGGGATTCCGTGATGAAGATAGATTTCGACTACGACGCGCTCGCCGGAAACATTGTTGAGTATGAAGCGCAGGACACAGATATTTATGTCTGCGACGGAGAAAAAATTATTTTTGACTCACATTCGTCGGGAAATGGAAAAGAGGATTTTCTTCCGCTGTCCTCCTATCGGAAAAAAGAAGTGGAAGTTTCCGGAACGCTGGATGTGCCGGGAGAGACGTGGAAGATCTATATTACCAAAGACAAATACGGAATTTCGGAAGCGCTGCGGGGACAGAAAGCGAATTTGCTGGCTCTCTTTCTTTTCAATCTGGGTCTTCCCGCCGTTTTGGTCTTTGTCATAGACAAGTCTTTTACGAGGCGGATCTTCCTGACGGAGAAGTATATAAAAAAAGCGGAGCAGGAGGAATTTGAAGAAATTCCCGGAAATGTGGGAAAAGACGAGATCGGCGATCTGATTCGCAATTTTAATCATATGACGGCAAAAATCAGAGATCTGATCGAGGTGGTATATAAAAAGGACGCGGAACAGAGGGATATGGAACTTGCCAGAAAGCAGGCCGAGCTGAATGCGCTCAAGAGACAGATCGATCCTCATTTCATGTATAATACTCTGGAAAGCATCCGCATGCACAGTCTTGTCAAGGACGAGAGGGAGACTGCGGAACTGATGGGGAAATTTGCGGTTCTTCTGCGGCGGGTGAGTTATTGGACCGGGGATTTTGTGGAAGCGCAGGAGGAGGCGGAATCGGTTCGCTTTTATCTGGAAATCCAGAAGTACCGTTTTGGAAAACGTCTGGAGTATTCTGTATATGTACAGGAAGAGACAAAACAGCTCAAAATTCTGAAATTTTCTCTGCTGAATTTTGTGGAAAACTCATGTATTCACGGGATTGAGCCGAAGATCGAGGGAGGAAGCATCAACGTTGCTCTGACGTCCGACGAGAAATTTATCTATGCCGAAGTGACGGATACCGGAAGCGGCATGGACAGGGACGAGCTTCAGGAGTTGAGAGACAAGATCAAAAATGCATCGATGGAGGATCTGAGAGTATCCGGAGGGATCGGAATATTGAATACGATCATCCGGTTAAAACTGCATTTTGGCAGCCGGATGGAATTTCATATTGACAGTTCTTTAAATGAGGGAACGGAACTCCATATGAAGATACCGCAGTTGGGAGGAGAAGACGGGGACTATGTTCAAAGTGATGTTGGTTGACGACGAGCCGTTTATCAGGCAGGGAATGAAAATTATTCTGGACTGGACCTCGTATGGCTATGAAATTGCAGCGGAGGCGGAAAATGGCATTGAGGCCCTGGAAATTCTGAAAACGCAGGAGATCGACGTGGTATTTGCCGATTTGAAGATGCCGGAAATGTCCGGGCTGGAGATGATCGAACAGGCCAGGGCGATGGTCGGCAATCGGGTTCATTTTGTGATTTTAACCGGGTACGCGGAGTTCGCCTATGCAAAGGAGGCGCTTCGCCTTTCCGTGGACGATTATCTGCTGAAACCGATCCAGGAGGAAGAGGTCGTCAGGATCCTGAAGCGGCTCCATTCTGTTTTGACGGAAGAGAAAGAAAACAGAAGCGGGGCGGAAGAAATACAAAGGCAGGAATTAGACGCCTGGCTGGCTCGTATTGTGCTGAACAAATATCTGGAGACGGAGCTGCAGCGGTTCAAGCCTTCCGTCGATAT
This sequence comes from uncultured Lachnospiraceae bacterium, assembly GCA_947631695.1. Taxonomy (GTDB): domain Bacteria; phylum Bacillota; class Clostridia; order Lachnospirales; family Lachnospiraceae; genus Claveliimonas. The sequence goes on from CANRMH010000082.1 coordinate 2,349, forward strand.
GCGGGAGAGGAATATTGACGAACTGACAGAGGCGGTCCGCAGGAATGATAAGGGGCAGATTGCCGAAAAAACGCGGAAGGTTTATGAACAGATACAGAGAAGCGGATCTGGCATGAATGTCATACACACGAAGATCCACTATTTGTTATACCGCCTGGTGGAACTTGCCAACGAACTGGACAGTGAGGCCAATCAGGAGGAAATACTGCAGTATATCGCGCAGGAATCTTTCGACGAGATCGTGCTGGACGGGACGGAGGACGAACTGCTGAATTTCGTCTGCGCCTATGCGGAATATCTGGAACAGCTGCGCAAGCTGGAAGCAAACGGCCTGTTTGGACAGGTAGAATTGTATGTGAGGGAAAATTATGACAAAAATATCAGCCTGAAATCCATCGGCGAACAGTTCTATGTGAATAACGTGTATCTGGGACAGCTTTTTAAGAAGAAAAGCGGGGTATCCTTTAAAGAGTACCTGAACCGGATCCGTCTTGAGAAGGCCGCGAAGCTTCTGGAGACGACGGATGAAAAGATCTATACCATCGCAAAAAAAGTCGGCTTTCAGAACACGGATTATTTTATCAGCAAGTTTGTAAGAAACATGGGGATGACGCCGGGGCAATACCGGGGGATCAGCAGACGAGGGAGGAAATGAGATGCGGAAAAAGAAAACGATTCTTATGCTCCTGCTCCTTGCCGCCTGTCTGAGCGTTTTCGGATGCGGAAAGAACGCCTGGAAGAAAGAAAATGATATAAAAGAATTCACTGCATTTATCGCGGTACAGGGAAAAGAGATTCCGGAGGATAACCGGATGATGAACCGGATCGCGGAAAAAACCGGCGCGAAAGCGGCAATCAGATTTCTTACCGGGCAGACGGCTCTGGAAAAGATCGAATCCATGATTCAGCAGGAATCCTACCCGGATTTTCTTGACGGCGGGGACGCTACGCTGCAGTTGCTGGAGGCCGGCGCGTACATTCCCCTGGATGAGTATCTGGACGACTATCCCAATCTGAAAAATTATCTGTCAAAGGGCCAGTGGAACCAGATGCGGAGGGAGGACGGACATATCTACTTTATTCCTCAATTCGGGATCGTAAGGGGCGAGGATATGAACATGCTTCACTCAGGAGAAGCCTTTTGGATCCAGAAACGGGTACTGGCCTGGGCGGGATATCCGCAGATCCATACGCTGGACGAGTATTTTGGGCTGATCGAGGCGTACATGGAGGCGAACCCGGTGAACGACGACGGTACGAAAAATACGGGTTTTCAGATCCTTTGTGACGATTGGAGGTATTTCTGCCTTGAAAATCCTCCGCAGTTTCTTGCCGGCTATCCAAACGACGGCTGCGCCATCGTCGATCCTGTCACGCAGAAGGCTTCTGTATATGACACCATTCCCGAGGCGAAACAGTACTATCAGAAACTGAATGAGGTGTACAACAAAGGGCTGATCGAGTCGGATACCTTTCTGATGTCCTATGACCAATATATGGAAAAGATAAGTACGGGAACCGTTCTCGGAATGGTGGATCAGTACTGGGAGTTTATGGGAGCCAGCGATATCCTGTACGGGAAGGGGATGGACGACCGTACCTATGTGCCGCTGGGGATCGTTGCGAACGACGGGATCACAGACGCTTATCGGAGTTCAAGCGCGCTGAATACCGGAAACGGGATCGGAATCAGCGTGGACTGCCAGGATGTAGAGGGCGCGCTGCAGTTTTTGAACGACCTTTTGGACAAAGACGTTCAGATCATGAGAACATGGGGAGAAGAGGGCGTTGACTATGAGGTAAATGACGACGGGATCTTTTACAGGACAGAGGAACAGAGGGCAAATGCTTCTGATCAGGAATGGATCAACCGGAATCTGTGTTCATATTATTATTTTCCGCATTACGAGGGTATGGCGGAGGACGGGAAGAACGCGCTGGAACCGGATCAGCAGCCCGATGAGTATTACGAGACTCTGGGAGAAGTGGACAGAGAGATCCTGGATGCGTACGGATATGAGAAATGGACGGATTTTCTGACTCCGGTAAAAGAAAATCCACCCTGGTTCGCACTGTACACGGCGGAGAATAACTGGGCGGAGGATACGGACTACGGCAAGGCCAAGCAGAAGATGGAGGAGGTAAAGCGAAAATGGCTGCCGCAGGTCATTATGGTTTCGAAGGAAGAATTTGAACAGACGTGGGATGCGTATATGGATGAGTATTACAGGGAAGTCGATGTGGACGCGTACGAAGCGGAGCTTACCAGAGAGGTGCAGAGAAGGGTTGCGCTGTCGCAGACGGAACCGTGAGAAAACTGCAAAAACTATAGCAATTTATAGTTTTGCAGTTTTTTTCATATAGTTTTTGGGGATGCAAAATCAAGGCGGGTGTGCGATAATGAAAAATGAAATATGGGCGTTTATGAACCGCCGGTCAATCGCATGACGGGGAATGCGGCAGCGGCGGAAATAAACAAAAAGGAGGAACGAGAAAATGAGACAGGCAAAAAGTTTGATAGGGATTATGCTTTCGATCGTCCTGACCGTATGCATGCTCCCGCTGCCGGCGGACGCATCCGCGTCGTCCGACAAGGGCGACGGGACGTTTTCCAATCCGGTGATCTATGCGGATGTGCCGGATCCGGACGTCATCCGCGTGGGAGACACCTACTACATGACGAGTACGACGATGCATCTCTCACCGGGCGTCCCGATCATGAAATCAAAGGATCTGGTGAACTGGGAGATCGTCAACTATGTGTACGACATCATGGACGACGGGGACAAGATGTCCCTGCGCAACGGGCAGAACGCGTACGCGAACGGATCCTGGGCGAGCAGCCTTCGCTACCACGACGGGAAATATTATGTTTCCTTCGGATCCTACACGACCGGTAAGACCTACATCTACACGACCGACGACATCGAGAACGGCGTGTGGAAGCATACGGAGCTGAGCGGGATGTACCACGATATGTCGCTTCTGTTTGACGACGACGGCAAAGTGTACATGGCTTACGGCGGAAGCCCGATCCAGGTGGTCGAGATGGAGATCGTCGAAAATGGCCTTCAGATCAAGGCGGGAACGCAGGCAACCCTGATCGACGACGTGTGGAAGAATTCCCCTCTGTCGGGAAACAACACGTTCCTGTACGGGGAGGGGACACATTTACAGAAGATTGACGGAAAATATTACGCGTTCCTGATCAGCTGGCCGCCGGTCAACGCGCAGGCGGGTACGGAAGGGATGCGCACGGAGCTGTGCTTCCGCGCGGATTCCATCGAGGATTTCAAGAAGGGCAACTGGGAGCGCAAGATCATCCTCTCGGACAAGGGCGCCGCGCAGGGCGGTATCTTTGACACGGAGGACGGCGACTGGTACGGGATGGTATTTCGTGATATGGGTCCCGTGGGGCGCTGCCCGGTTCTGGTTCCCGTGACCTGGAAGGACGGCTGGCCGATGATGGGCAACGCGAACGGGGAAGTGGACGATACGATGACGATCCCGCTTGCCGGCGACGGCGAGAAGACCGTCGTGGTGTCCGACGAGTTCTATAACGGAGCCGTAAGGCCCGCGTACACGAAGCAGCGCGAGCTGAACCTGACCGGGAAAATCCCCGCAGTGTCGGCGGCGTCGGACGAGACCGTTCAGGCGCAGAGCGTGACGAGCGGCGAGGAACTTCTGAGCAACCGCGGCTTCGACGAGGGGCTGGATCACTGGACAGTCAACGATCCGGCGAACCTGGAAGTAATGAAAGAAGGCGACAACAACATCCTGAAGGTGACGGGCAGGACCGCGACCGGTTCCGGGCCGAAACAGGACATCACCGGATCGGTGGTGGAGGGCGCGACCTACCGGATCAGCGCGAAGATCAAGTACGACAATCCGGCAAGCCCCGCGACCAAGACCTTCAACATGTGTATCTATAACGGGAAGAGCTATGTGAACGGCGACAGTATCCAGATCATGGGGAGCGGCACGATCACGAAGGGCGAGTGGGGAACCATCTCCGGCACCTTCACGGTGAAGGAGGGGACGGACACCTCCGCGAGCGCGATTTTCCTCGAGACGAACTGGTCGGCGTCTCCCACGGCGAACGACGACCTGATGGACTTCTATGTGGACGACGTTTCCGTGATCGCAGAGAGCGTCCCATCTGCGGACGACGACAATCTGCTCAAGAACGGAACCTTTGAGGGAAGCACGGATCCGTGGGTGGCAAGAGAATGTGAGATGACTCTGGACACCGCGGAGAAGCTGGACGGGAACAGCAGCGTGAAGGTGACGAACCGAAGCGCGACGGGATCCGGCCCGCAGCAGGATGTATCCGGCCTGCTGGAACCCGGGGATATCCTGGAGATCTCCTATGCGATCAAGTATACGACAGGGCCGGATACGCGGAGATTCTATCTCACGGCGTTTGACGGCAATTTTACGAACCTGGTGGGCGGAGACGCAAAGAAAGGCGAGTGGACGACCATCAGCGGCACCTTCACGGTACCGGAATCAATGAACACAAAGAACCTGATCTTCTTTCTGGAGACTTCCTGGACCCAGGAGCAGGATGCGGCGAACGACCGGATGGATTACTACGCGGATCAGGTGATCGTTCACCGCAAGCCGGTGGAGCCGGTCAGGGATGGGGAACACGACTACAACGGCTCGAACCTGAAGCTGGAGTGGCAGTGGAACCACAACCCGGACAACAATCACTGGTCGCTGACCGACCGCGAGGGCTATCTGCGCCTGACGACCGGGAGCATCAGCACCTGCCTCACGGACGCGAGAAACACGCTCTCACAGAGAACCTACGCGCCGCAGTGCTCCGGCACGGTGGCCCTGGAAGTGGGCAACATGAAGAACGGGGACGTCGCGGGACTTTCCGCATTTGCCGCGAAATATGGCTATGTGGGCGTGAAGATGACGGACGGGAAGAAATATCTAGTCATGGTCGGGACGAACGAGAGCGGTGACTCCTTTGCACCGTACGAGGTGCAGGGCGAGGAGCTGAAGCAGGACCGCGTCTATCTGAAGATTGACTTTGACTATTCCGGCGGAAATAAGGCGTACTTCTACTATAGTCTGGATGGAAAGAGCTGGACGAAGATCGGGAACGATCTGGGTCTGGTATACAGCCTGGTACATTTCATGGGTTACCGCTTCGGCCTGTTCAACTACGCGACCAGAAGCGTGGGCGGCTATGTGGACTTCGATTACTTCCGCGTGGAGGACGGCGTCTCCGGAACCGCGGGCGCGAAGACGGTGGCGGCGGCTTCCATGGGGGATGCGGAGGCGCTCGGCGTGACAAACG
>CANRMH010000083.1 GCA_947631695.1 uncultured Lachnospiraceae bacterium
ATACTTCATAATAGAAATATAGTCTATTATCCCATGCTTCCTCTCGACGGTCTAGGTACATACTATCTACCGTTTACAAAGAATTAGAGCCGATATAATGTTGTGCAAAGAAAGGAGAAAAGTTAATAGCTGATTTTTTTAAAAATCATAAAGCGGATCCACTTGTAATAGATCCCGAGGAATTTATCCTGATTAGGAAGAATGGCATTTTAGATAAAGAAGTTATTTTACAAATGCAATCTACCGTAGAATCTATTTTAGGTAAGGGATGTTTTGTAATTATTAATGATGAAAGTGTGAACGCCTGTGCGATGGAGAAGGATGGGATACCAATCATTGCTCTATATATGGGCGCAATTAAAAAGATAATTTGCGATGCAAGTATTATGATGTTGAGCGAGGACTTTCTTACAGGAGTGGGGGACATGGCGGCGTGTTATCCGAACATACATGCAGCTGACTATGCTGTGAAAGCGGATCAAGCAGAGGGTTCTTTGGAAGAAATGATAATTTCAGGGGATTATTGCAGAGAGTTAATCGGATATATGATTGCAAATCTTGCTATACATTTCATTGTTTATCACGAGGTTGGACATCATGTGTGCGGACATGTAAAAATGCTAAAGGATAAATACAATCTTTTTTATACAGAAGTATCGGGTACAGAAATTACAGATGAGCAACTTGAGGAAAGAAAGCAGATGGAGCTGGATGCGGATTTATATGCGGCGCAGCTGCTCATGGATGTTTTGGATGATTCCCTGCAATTAACAGAAAAAGCATTTGAATGCTATTGTTCATTAATGATTGCAAGTACGGAACAAACATATGCGGATATCTTTTTTGGAAGTTATTCACCTGCGATATTCCATCCGGATATAAAAGCAATTAATTGGTTTCGCTATCTGTATAAATAAAATATCAGACAGGCAATTTCTATAAAGCTTATAGGAATCAGCTATAATTGGGAGACTCCGAAGGCCCGGCGGTGCAAAGTGTTGGACTCGCAGAAAAGATTTGCGAGGATTGTTTCGACATGTTTGATTATGTAGCGCTCGGGTACATTCACTCGCCGCAGATGGCAGGGAGGAAAGGAGTGCGGACAGCTGGAAATGGCTCAAAAAGAATGAAAGGGCGGAAGCCGGATTGCGATTGGCAATGGATCCTGACGGGAGGCGACTGGACGGCTCCGTGCAAATCAGGATTGACGTATTTGCCGCAACATTATATAATTTTACAGGATTTTATGATAGAAAAGGAAGAAGAAAAGCATGTATACATTATTATCCGTTTCCATTGCAATCCTTGCGGGATTGCTGATGACCAGGGTGTTTAAGCCCTTCAAACTGCCGTCTGTGACGGCCTATCTGATTGCAGGCGTTCTGATCGGCCCGTACGTTCTGGGGGCCATGGGAATCGAGGGGCTGGGGTTTGCCTCGGCGGACGAGGTAAGCCATCTGTCGCTTGTTTCCGAGGTGGCTCTGGGTTTCATTGCGTTTTCCATCGGGAATGAATTTCGGCTGGAAGATCTGAAAGAGACAGGACGCCAGGCTTTTGTTATCGGTATTTTTCAGGCGCTGACAGCGACCGTCCTGGTCGATCTGGCGCTGCTGGCGGTTCATCTGGCGGTGCCGGATAAGTTGTCCGTCGCGCAGGCGATCACTTTGGGGGCGATCGCTACTGCGACTGCTCCGGCGGCGACTCTGATGGTGGTGCGCCAATATAAGGCGAAAGGGCCGCTTACCAGCCTGCTGCTTCCGATCGTGGCGCTGGACGACGCGGTTGGACTGGTCGTGTTTGCCGTTTCCTTCGGGATCGCGAGGACTCTTGAGAGCGGTGCGGCGGACCTGGTTTCCATTTTGCTCAATCCCATGCTGGAAATTGTCTGTTCCCTTGTTCTGGGCGCGGTGATGGGATGGCTTCTGACACAGTTGGAGAAAATGTTTAATTCCAACACGAACCGCCTGAATCTGGTCATTGCTTTTGTATTTCTGACCGTTTCGCTGGCGATGCAGGACTTTTCAATCGGGCCGGTGCGCGTGGGATTTTCTTCTCTCCTGGTATGTATGATGCTGGGAAGCGTTTTCTGCAATATCTGTCCGCTCTCCCATGACCTGATGGGCGCGGCGGACAAGTGGACCTCGCCGCTGTTCGCGTTGTTTTTCGTGATCAGCGGTTCCGAGCTGGAACTTGGCGTATTTTCCGATATAGTGATCGTAATGATCGGAATCGTATATATCCTGTTCCGGTGTCTGGGAAAATATCTGGGCGCGGCAGTAAGCGCAAAAGCGACGCACTGCGCTCCGCAGATCTGCAAATATCTGGGCGTTACTCTTTTTCCGCAGGCCGGTGTTGCGCTGGGAATGTGCGCTACGGCAATGCAGTTGGGAGAGGAGGGCGCGCTGATCCGCAACATCACGCTGTTTGCCATTCTGATCTATGAACTGGCCGGCCCGATGCTGACCAAACAGGCGCTCACGAAAGCCGGGGATATCCGGCCAATGTCCGAGGAAGTCAAAAACCGGCGCAAAATCAAGCTGGAAGAGCAGAAAAAGCAGTAGGAGAGCCGCAGGGGCGCGCAAGGGGCGATCTTTTAAGATCGCCTCCAACGTCCGATTGAGATATTTACAGATATTCCTGAAGATCTTTGCGCAGAGTTTCCTCAATAGAAATCAGGCGTTTGCAGATATCTTTTGCTTTTTCGTCAGCCGCCTGATACTGATTCATATATTTATGAAGGGATTTAATTCCCATGTCGCAGCCGTCCGTAATCAGATCTGCGACGGTTGCATCGCTTTCGTTCATGCTCATTTTCATGTTTGTCTTCAGCCAGGACATGCTTTTAGCCATTGCGTTGGGTTCTTTGTCTTCGCACTGATACTCGGACAAAAGCGCGTGAAGGTCATTGCCCAGTTTTGTGTGGTGATCTTTACTTTCGATCAGCAGCTGTTTGAGTTTCGAGTCTTTAATCTTTTCCAGAACTTCATTAAACGACGCGACGGCCATTTTGGATCCGGAATCACACTCCTTTAATAATTTGACTGTGTCGTTCTCTGCCATCTTGTACCTCCATATCACTTTTTATTTTTTAGTATGCCGCGGAAGAATCCTTCCTATTCGGGCATATTTTTTTAAAAAATTCATAGCTTGTAGGGGAGGTGGAGTGAAGAGTGAAAGAAAAGAAATTTACCCTGGTGAAATGTATTGCAATCCCCCTGGCGGTCGGCGGCGCGGCGGCTTTGCTGTCCCGCGGCGGAATGAGTCTGTTTGAAGAACTGTACCAACCGCCGCTTTCGCCGCCCGGATGGCTGTTTCCTGTCGTGTGGACGATCCTCTACGTGCTGATGGGGATATCCTCCTATCTGATACTGACGTCCGGCGCGGACCAGAAGGATATTTTCGGGGCGCTTACGCTGTATGCGTACCAGCTGACCGTCAATTTTCTCTGGCCGATTTTTTTCTTTGATTTTCAATGGTATTTGTTTTCTTTTTTCTGGCTGGTGCTGTTATGGATTTTGATCGTTTTAATGGTGATCTGCTTTTACCGCATATCAAAACCGGCGGCATGGCTTATGGTTCCGTATCTGCTCTGGGTAACGTTCGCGGGGTATCTGAATCTCGGGATCTGGCTTTTAAATTAGCGGGCGGGAAAAGAAAGTCCGGAGCTTTTGCGGGGGTTTCGCATGCAATTGCCAAAAAGGGCGGAATATGGTAGAATGTCATACATAAACGGGCGTGGTATTTCGATGCGGGGATGCCGCGCCTGTCCGTACATTTCACAGGGGAGGCGGAAATGGGAATGATCGTGATTGCATGCGTGGATCAGAATAACGGAATGCTGTTCCACCGGAGAAGGCAGAGCAAGGACCGGGCAGTGCGCGGGGATATTCTGCGGATGCTGAATGGGAAAACGCTTTGGATGAATGCGTATTCCTATGGCCAGTTCGGGGAGGATGACGGAAATTTCTGTGTGGAAGAGGAGTTCCTGTCCAAAGCGGGGGCGGGAGAATATTGTTTTGTCGAGGACCAGATGGCGGATGAGAAAATGATCGAAAAGCTGATCCTTTATCGGTGGGACAAGGTATATCCGGCTGACCGGAGACTGGAGTTCGACCTGGGAGAATGGAAACCGGAAGAATTCATGCAGATGCAGGGGTATTCCCATGCAGTGATCACAAGAGAGGTTTATCTGAGATGAAGAGGAACAGATGGAAAAAAATTGCGAAACTTGGTCTGGTGCTTGCCGCGGCGGCTTCGATGCTTGCCGGGTGCGGCGGGATCGCAGAGAATACGGGCGAAGTTTCGTCCCGTTACCGGGAAAATACAGGATCCGGGACGGGGGATGAGATAGAGGTCCGCGATGGATCGGAAATCCCCGGGTACGATGGGGAGCCATATATTGTATTGGATGGAAACGAACCTTCTTTTACGGAGTCTGAGATCACAGAGGATTCTTTTGAATCGTACAGTGAACTGGACGAACTGGGACGGTGCGGCGCGGCCTGTGCCTCCGTCGGCCAGGAAATTATGCCGACTGAGGAACGCGGCAGGATCGGCCAGGTCAGGCCAACCGGCTGGCACACGGTAAAGTATGATTTTGTAGACGGAAAGTATCTGTACAACCGCTGCCATTTGCTGGGTTATCAGCTGACGGGAGAAAACGCGAATGAGAAAAATCTGATTACCGGGACGAGGTATCTGAATGTGGACGGCATGCTCCCCTTTGAAAATATGATTGCGGACTATGTGAAGGAGACCGAAAACCATGTGATGTATCGGGTGACGCCGGTATATGAGGGCGACGACCTGGTGGCTTCCGGCGTGGAGATGGAAGGCTACTCGGTGGAAGATGAAGGGGAAGGGATCTGTTTCCACGTATTCTGCTATAATGTACAGCCAAATGTAGAGATCGATTACTCCACAGGGGAGAGCAGGCTGGCGGAAGATACTTCCGGTTTGGAACCGGAGAAAGACGGCGCTGCGGCGGAGTATATACTGAATACCAACACGCGGAAATTTCACAGACCGGAGTGTTCCGGTGTGAAAGCGATGAAAGAATCGAATAAGGAAACGTTTACCGGGAGCAGAGAAGAATTGATAGAGATGGGATACGAGGCATGCGGGCAGTGCAAACCGTAGGATATGCAGAGACATTTTGAGACTTTTAGCAGGCATTCTGCGGATGCGCTGCGCTTATAAAACAAGAGAGCCGGATCGTTCCGGCTCTCTTAGCAGTGCAAAATGCATCCTCAATATTTACAGATTGTCGCTCCTCTTGATGTAGCCCGGATTTTCGGGACTGGCCACGACTTCTTTCACGTGGGTGATTTTTGTGTGCTTATCCACGACATGGTTTTCCACGTGTACGTCCGCTCCGATCAGAACGTCGGAGAGGATAATGCTGTTTTTCACGACAGCGCCTTTTTTGATCGTGCAGCCGCGTCCGATTACGGAATTTTCCACCGTTCCCTCTACCAGACAGCCGTTGGAGATTACGGAGTTCTTTACCCTGGCGGTGTCAAAATACTGGGTCGGGCAAGAGTTGTTCGTGCGGGTATAGATGGGCCATTCTTCGTTGAAAAGGCTCATAGCGGTTTTGAAATTGATGAGCGAAAGATTCGCGTCATAGTAACTCTTGAAATCGTTGATCGATACGAAGAATCCGCGGTGAGCGATCCCGCGGATATCAAGCTCCGCGCACTCTTCCTTTACAATGTCCGCCAGCGTATACATGGAAGAAATCTTTCTGGCCTTGTTGATCAGGTCGATAAAGACTTCCTTTTTCATGATATAAGTTTCCATGAAGATATTTTTATTCTTCGCATTGCCAAGATTCTGCTCGATGTCCAGAACGCCCTTCTGACGGTTCAGGTTCAGAGTGTAGCAGTTCAGGAAATATTCTTTTGCGGTATCCACGGAATGGTACAGCAGCGTAATGTCGGCGCCGGATTCTATATGAGACTGAAGAAGGGTGCTGTAGTCCGCCGTATAGATCATATAGCTGGGAGCGATGACCACATAGGGATAATGGATCTGCTCTATCACTTCCATGTTCTCCGCGTATCCGGCGATATCCGTGCTGTAAACACTGTTTCCTGCGCCTGTCTCGGAGTACAGGATATGTAATTTCCCGCGTTTGGAGTTAATGTTATAATGTCTGCCGGTTCCGAGATGTTCCGTCAGCGAACGGGGTTTCCTGCGGATATATACCTGAATCTGGTCGATTCCGCTGTTGCTCATGTTGGAGATCGGAAAATCGATAACGCGGTATCTTCCCAGGAAAGAGAAAGCTCCCACCGGACGATATGGCTGAAGCCCGTTTACCTGGACGTGGCTTCCTGCGAAATTTACAATTCCAAATGCTTTACTCATATTATTCTACCCCCTTTACCCTTTTTGCAACAAGTTCGATATGTTCGCTGTCCGCGCTTCCCACAACCGCATTTTCACCGATCGATATATTGTCGGCGACAAGCGCTCTCTGCACGACGGCGCCTGCTCCGATCTTCACGCCCGGCATCAGGACGCTGTCAATGACTTTTGCGCCCGGGCCGACTGTTGCTCCGGTAAACAGGACAGAGTTTTTGACTTCCCCTTCAACGATGCATCCCTGAGTGATGAAAGCGCGCTGGATGTCCGCGTCCGGCCCGACATAGTGGGGCAGGGTAGTTACGTCCTCTGTGTAGATCTTCCATGTGGGATCGCTCAGATCAAGCTCGTTGTTCTTGTCCAGAAGATCCATATTTGCTTCCCACAGAGAGTCGATCGTTCCTACGTCCTTCCAATAGCCCTTGAATTTATACGCGTGCAGGTTCTTTCCGTCGTTCAGGAGGGTGGGAATGATATCCTTTCCGAAATCGTGGTTGGATTCCGTGGATTTCATATCCGCAACCAGCATTTTGCGCAGCAGTTTCCAGTTGAATATGTAAATACCCATAGAAGCAAGATTGCTCTTAGGGTTAGCCGGCTTTTCTTCGAATTCTATAATGCGGCCCGTATCGTCCGTGTTCATAATGCCGAAACGGCTTGCTTCCTTTAACGGTACCTCTATGACTGCGATTGTTGCGTCCGCGTTGCATGCTTTGTGTTCCGCGAGCATTTTGGCATAATTCATCTTGTAAATGTGATCTCCGGAAAGGATCAGAACATAGTCCGGAGAATAGGTATCAATAAAATCAATATTCTGTGAAATGGCGTCTGCGGTTCCGCGGTAAACATCCAGATTGGCGTCCGCTTTTTCCCTTGGCGGGAGGACGAATACTCCGCTGTCCCTCGCGTCCAGTCCCCAGCGGCTTCCGGCGGCGACGTAACTGTTCAGCAGGATGGATTCATACTGTGTCAGTACCCCGACGATATCGATACCACTGTTTGCGCAGTTGCTAAGAGGAAAATCAACAATACGGTATCTTCCGCCATATGAAACGGCAGGTTTTGCTACCTTGTTGGTCAGATCATGCAGACGACTGCCCCGGCCACCAGCTAAAATCATTGCTAACATACTATTTTGCTTCATAGCGAGCCCTCTCTTTCATTTGATGCATTATATTATACAATTTTTTTGTTGAATTTTCCATATTTTTGTGCAAAAA
>CANRMH010000084.1 GCA_947631695.1 uncultured Lachnospiraceae bacterium
TCCCTTCAAAGGGGAAAATGGAAGAAATTGTTTTGCCCGCTCGGACACAGACATTTTTGTTTTGGGTTTTTTCGCCATCTTTCTTCTCTCCTCATAAAAAAATAGTCCCTGAATCCAAAAAGTCTTGAATTCAGAGACCTGATGCGGAAGATGGGACTTGAACCCACACGGCACGAATGCCACAAGATCCTTAGTCTTGCTCGTCTGCCAGTTCCGACACTTCCGCAGAACCTAAATCGTCCGAAAAGTATATTACTATAACTCCTCCCGATTGTCAACTATTATTTTGTACCCGTCCGATCTTCGTAAACAGAAAGAGCCTTGCGGCTCTTTCCTCTATCTGCTCCCTCGCCGGGGTTTACGCGATCTTACTCTTCGCCATATCTGCCAGAGCGGTGAATCCCGCCGCGTCATTGACGGCCATCTCCGCCAGCATCTTTCTGTTGATGTTCACGTCCGCCAGCTTCAGTCCGTGCATAAACTTGCTGTAGGACAATCCGTTCAATCTCGCCGCCGCGTTGATACGGGCGATCCAGAGCTGACGCATCTGACGCTTTCTCTGTTTTCTTCCCGCATAGGAAGACGCCAGCGCTCTCATCACGGACTGCTTTGCTACTCTGTACTGTTTGGAGCGGGCCCCTCTGTATCCTTTTGCCAGTTTCAGGATTTTATTATGTTTTCTTCTGGCGTTCATGCCGCCTTTAATTCTTGCCATCTCTTAATTCCTCCTTAATCATAGTCCCCGTATCTTACAGATATGGTAATACCTTTTTCATATTCTTAACATTGGTCTCATCTGTGATGATAGATTTTCTGAGGTTTCTCTTCCTCTTGGTAGACTTCTTTGTTAAGATATGGCTTTTAAAAGCTTTATTTCTTTTTAATTTTCCTGTAGCTGTCATTTTGAAACGCTTAGCGGCAGCCCTCTTTGTTTTCATTTTTGGCATGATATATTCCTCCTTATAATGTAGTTTTTATTTTTAACGTTTTTCAGTTAAAACCATGCTCATGCTCCTGCCCTCAAGCTTGGCAGGCTTTTCGATAACGGCGACGTCTTTCAGCAGCTCCGCGAAATCATCCAGGATATGTTTTGTCTGCTGGACATGAGCCATCTCTCTGCCACGGAAACGAAGCGTCACTTTCACTTTGTTTCCTTTTCCGATGAATTTCTTCGCATTATTCACCTTTGTATTCAGATCGTTTTTGTCAATATTGGGGGAGAGGCGTACCTCCTTGATCTCCACCGTCTTTTGCTTCTTCTTGGCTTCCTTCTCCTTCCGTGCCAGCTCGTATCTGTATTTTCCGTAGTCGATGATCTTACAGACCGGCGGCTGAGCCTTCGGAGCAATCTTGACCAGATCCAGCTCTGCCTCGGCCGCAAGCTGCAGCGCTTCCCTCGCGGACATGATCCCCAGCTGCTGTCCATCCTCTCCGATCACGCGTACTTCCCTGTCTCTGATTTGCTCGTTAATCATTAAATCGCTAATCGTCTTGCACCTCCATCATAAAATAAAAACAGTGAACAGTCCGCAGACCATCCACTTTTATTTCTGCATAATCATATCCAGGCGCAGAACACGATCGTTCCAACCTTCTTATGCTTCCATATCAGACCGGTAGACGCCCGATTGCGCTACGGTGAGAGCGGATACTCTACTTTCTTTTCCTCACACGTCATATACCATAACACATAATAAAATTTGTGTCAATCTTTTTTGGGTTTTCGTTATTATATTTTCATTTATCTTGCGGTACCGCAAAATTTTTAATATAATATTTTTGACATATATCAACCGAGAGTTTCTATGCGTTTCTATGCAGGGAGGATTATTACAATGAAAAACAGAAGCAGCTTTTCCAGCAAACTGGGATTCGTACTTGCCGCTGCAGGTTCTGCCGTCGGATTATATCTGGCGTTTCCCGTATCTCGCGGCGCAGTACGGCGGAGGCACGTTTCTCCTGATCTATCTGATTCTGGCCGTCACCTTCGGCTTTTCCCTTATGATCGCCGAAGTGGGGCTTGGCCGCAAGACCGGGCTGAGTGCGATCGCCGCGTTCAAATCCCTGGATTCCAGGTTTGGATTCCTGGGCATTCTTGCATCCGTCGTCCCAATCATTATTTTTCCTTACTATTCCGTGATCGGCGGATGGGTCATCAAGTACTTTACCGTCTTTATCTCTGGAAATGCGCAGGCTGCCTCGCATGATACCTACTTCCCGAATTTCACCGGCAGCACCTTTGAACCTCTGGTCTGGTTTTTCCTGTTTCTTTTCTTCACCTCCATCATCGTGCTTTGCGGGGTGGAACAGGGAATTGAAAAAGTAAGCAAGTTCATGATGCCGATTCTCGTTGTCCTGACCCTGTTCATCGCTATTTACAGCCTGACGCTCGACGGGGCGACGGACGGTCTGATCTATTATCTTAAACCTCACATGGCCGATGTGTCCGTAAAAACCATTCTGGCCGCGATGGGACAGCTCTTCTACTCCATGTCGCTGGCGATGGGCATTATGATCACCTACGGCTCTTATATGAAGAAGAGCAACCATCTGGAAAGCTCCGTCCGGCAGATCGAGATTTTTGACACCGGAATCGCTTTCCTGGCGGGACTGATGATCATCCCCGCAGTATTTGCATTCTCCGGCGGCGATCCTGACCAGCTCAACGCGGGTCCCGGGCTTATGTTCATCACACTTCCCAAAGTATTTGAGAGCATGCATTTTGGCAATTTCATCGGAACCGTCTTCTTTGTCCTTGTATTTTTCGCCGCTCTGACCTCGGCGATCTCCCTGATGGAAACCATCGTATCCATCTTCATGGACAAATTTGGCTGGAAGCGCAGAAATACCTGTCTCTTAGTTGCGGCGGGAGCCCTTGTTCTAGGCTCTCTGTCATCGCTTGGATTCGGTCCTCTCAGCTTCATAAGCTGGATGAAAATGTCGATCCTGGATCTGATGGATTTCATAAGCAACAGCGTGCTGATGCCCATTGTCGCCCTGTGTACCTGTATCTTCATCGGTTTTATCGTGAAACCGAAACTGATCTCCGACGAAGTGAAGGTAACGGACGGAACCTTCAAAGGCGAAAAGCTCTTCACCGTCATGATCAAGTGGATCGCTCCGATCTTCCTCATCATGATCCTGGTAAGTTCCATCGCGAACGGGCTCGGAATCATCAGCATTTAAATTTTACGCCAGCGCAAGGCCCCCGCAGTCCCGCAAGGACCGCGAGGGCCTTTTCTTTTTGATAAAAGCAATATCCCTTCCGCTGCTATCTCTCGTTTCCCATGCTGAATATGGCAACTACGCCGGGACCTGTGTGGCTTCCGATCACCGTGCCGATATTGTTGATCAGAATATTGTCGATACCCATCTTCTCTCTCACCAACTGCGCGACGTACTCCGCATCCTCCGGGCAATCGCCGTGGGTGATCATGATGATATCGTTGTCCCATCCCTCCGCGCGTTCTATAGCCATGTCCACGATCTTGTTCAGAGATTTTTTGCGTCCTCTCTCCTTTCCGACCACCTGAAGCTTTCCTTCATTATCCACATGGATGATGGGTTTGATCTTGATCATCGTTCCTACAACAGCGCTTGCCCTGGAAACCCTGCCGCCTCTGTGGAGATGATACAGGTCGTCCACCGTCACATTGTGGCACACATGCAGTTTGTTTTCCTCCACCCACTCTGCGATCTCATCCAGCGTCTTTCCCTCCTGCTTCTGCTGAAGGGCCTTATAGAGAAGCATAGCTTCCCCGAGGCACGCGCACAGCGTATCGATCACAACCACTTTCGAACCCGGATATTCCTCCTCAAGTTCTCTCGCAGCGATCTTCATATTATTGCAGGTACCGCTCAGTCCGGAAGAAAATGCCAGATGAAGAATGTCCTTCCCCTCCTTCACATACGGTTCCAGTGCGGCTTTCGCTTCCTCTGGATTCACCTGCGAAGTTACGGACATGATCCCCTGACGCAGCTTGTCAAAGAACTCCCTCGGCGTCTGGCCGTAGATATCTTCGTAGACCTGTCCGCCCATCGTATATTTCAGCGTCACTACAGGTATTTTTCTTTCCTCCAGCCATTCTTTCGGCAAGTCAACGGTACTGTTAACGCTAATTACAAAGTCTCTCATTTCCATCCCTCCTGCAAATCGAATTTATCTGCGTTCATCATACCATTTTTTTCTTTGTTTAGCAAGAATCAGCAAAGGATTCCCAGGGCTGACAAACGCCCCGGGAATCCCTGTACCGCCTTTTTCTCTTGACTGTTCTGTTTCCTTTATCCGTTTAGTTTAATTTTACGTTCAGATAGCTTCTCCCGGACAGCGTCCTGTTAAAGCACACGCTGCACACCACGATCACGCATCCGATCAGGAAACCGATCCAGTTAAACAGCGCCGTCAGCACCAGCAGCAGAAGCCTCATAAATTTCAAAGCATACCCAAGTTCAAAGTTCGGCTGCGTATAATTTGCCACGGCAACAAAAGCCATGTATAACATAACTTCCGAATTGAACCAACCCGATTTTACAGCGAACTCTCCCATGACAATACCCGCGATCACGCTCAGCGGCGTACTCAGCATGCTCGGCGTATTAAGCGCGGCAAGGCGCAGCCCGTCGATAGCAAGCTCCAGCATCAGAAGCTGGAAGATCAACGGGATATTCACGGTATCCTCCACCACGATGAAACTGAACATTTTGGGAAGCCAGTTCAGATTCTGCATAAACAGCAGGAACACCGGAGTCAGGAACACTGTCAGGAACGTGATCAGCGCTCTGGAAACCTTCAGGTATATCCCCGTAAGGGTTGGAAAATAGTAATCGTTCGCCTCCTCGATCATATCAAAGACCGACGTCGGCAGAATCATCGCAGACGGAGAATTATCCACCATGATGACCACTTTTCCTTCCAGCAGGCACGCCGCCGTCGTGTCCGGACGCTCCGTAAATTTAAACTTCGGGAAGGGATTGAACCATTTCCTCTTAAACAGGTATTCCGCCAGGCTTTGCTGATTCATCCGCAGGGCGTCCACCTTCAGATCCTTCATCCTGCTTCGGACATTGTCCAGAAGTTTCTGATCCACCCGGTCCGCCATATAGCAGATCGCTACATCCGTCCTGGAACTTTCCCCTATCTCGATCATTTCCATAATAAGGTGCGGATCCCGGATCCTCCGCCGCATCAGCGCAGTGTTGAACACGATCGTCTCCACAAATCCGTCTCTGGAACCGCGCAGCGACTTATCCTTATCGGGTTCGTCCACACTCCTGGCAGGATACGTCCTGCAGTCGATCGCGATGCAGGCTTCGTACCCGTCGATAAAGAGGCAGGTCACACCGGAAAGTACATTCCGGAAAATCTGATCAAAATCTCCGATGATATCTACCTCCACATAAGGTATAAACGCTTTGGAAAACTCGGTTGCGCTGGAAGGCATGTCCGCCTCCTTTATCCCGAAAAACGAATCCATGATCTTCAGCATCGACTCGTCCTTTGTGAATCCGTCGATAAAATAAAAGGACGCTTCCTTTCCCCCAATGACAATGTCCCGCTGAATAATATCAAAACTTTCTTCCACAGGCAATACCTGATTCATGTAAGCGACGTTCTCCCTGACGGACGCCGTCACCCTCCTTGTATCCGGCATATCGATTCCTCCATGTATCATATTCTGCATACATGGATAGAATCTCCGAAACCAGGCAAAATTATTCGGAATTCATAGAAAAATCAGGTCGTACTTCCGAATCCCCCGTTTCGGATTCCCTCGGCGCAGTCGTCCACCGTAACGCCGTACTCCACAAAAATCCCCTGCATAAAGCCCGTCCCCGCGGCGATCTCAATCACTTTTCCTTCCTTCGTATCGTTGGTAATCTTGGAAAAAATATGTCCTTCATTATCGGAATAAAAGTAATCGCTGTCGATAATCCCAACCGTATTGTTCAGCTGAAGCCGGTACTTGAATCCCAGTCCGCTCCTCGGATAACATTTCAGCACCCAATCCTCCTGCATCTCCACCCGAATCCCTGTCGGGATCTTCACCGTCTCTCCGGGGCGGAGCGTCAGAGCGACAGGCGCATAAAAATCATAACCCGCCGAGCCGGAGGTTGCGCGCCCGGGAAGCCGGATCTCCTGATAGATCCTCCGGATCTCCTGCTGTTCACATCTCCCGAACGTATCCGTCCAGTCCTTTTGGAACTGTTCAAAACTTACCTTATAAAATTTTGCGATTCTCTTAGCCATCTTCTCATCCTCCCAGCGCTGAGGCCGCCCTCACCACATGCTTTGCAAGAACCGACGTGGTAATGCTGCCTATTCCGCCCGGTACCGGGCTGATGTAGCCGGCTTTCGGCTCCACAGAAGCATAATCCACATCCCCGCACAGATTCCCGGCTTCGTCCACGTTGATCCCTACATCCGCCACCACAGCGTCCCAGGCGACCATATCTTTCTTAACCATGTTGGCTTTTCCGGCGGCGGCAACCAGAATTTCCGCGTTTCTGCAGGCTGCCGCAAGATCCGCCGTCCTTGTATGGCAGATGGTTACGGTGGCGTTTCTTCTCAGAAGCAGCATGGACAGCGGCTTTCCGACAACCATGCTTCTTCCGATCACCGTCACGCGTTTTCCCGTCAGTTCCAGTCCGTAATAGTCCAGCATCTCAATCACAGCCTCCGCAGTACAGGGCGCGTACCCTGTCTCGTCGCCGGAAAATATTTTTGCGAGATTGACCGGACTCATACCGTCCACATCCTTCAGGGGATGGATCATCCTTTTCACCGGTTCTTCGTCCAGATGTCCCGGCAAAGGACAGAAAAGCAAAATCCCGTGAATCCCGGGATCGTCGTTCACTTTCCTGAACTCCTCCTCAAAGGCCTTCTGATCAATGCTCTCCGGCAATTCCACAGCCGTGCATTCGATTCCGACCATTTCCATCCTTTTCGACGCTCCCCGCTCGTAAGCAAGGTCGTCCGGACGCGCGCCGACCCTCACGATAGCCAGACGCGGAACGATTCCCTTCGCTTTAAGTTTTCTCACATCTTCGATCAGCGTTTCTTTCATAGCTTTCGCCACGTCCGCGCCTTTCATCCGCACACCCATCTTTTTCACTCTCCTGTCCGCCGGATCCCGGCAAGCACATTTGCATATACGGCTTCCTTCAGCCTGCTTCCGTCCCGGATCATACCGTCCGCTTTCCGGTTCAGTTCTTCCGCGAGTTCTCTGTTTTTCATCAGCTTTGTATTAATAAACACATTCAGGGACGCTCCCTCCAAAGCCGCCTGTGCGAACAGGATTCCCACTCCGGCGTCGCTCACCGCGATCCTGCTTCCCTTCTCGCCGACGACCCGAAGCAGCTCCATCGCCTCAAGCACAGTCTCCATCATTTCCATCGGAACAACGCTGGCCTCATGCAGCGCCTCTTCCATGATCCTGTCCTTTTCCTTTCTCTGTTCCTCCGTCTCCTTTGGAAGCCCGTAAGCCCTTGAAAGCGGTTCAAAAGCCTTTGCGTCCCTGTCCGTCAGTTCCGTCAGCTTCCCGCGAAGCCGCTCCAGCC
>CANRMH010000085.1 GCA_947631695.1 uncultured Lachnospiraceae bacterium
GATGCATCTGCGGATTCCTGCACACACTTCCTGCGCCTGCTCGGTGGTGGCCGTCCTGCCCGTTCCGATCGCCCAAATCGGCTCATAAGCGATAACCGCCGTCCTGGCCTGCTCAGCCGTCACTCCGAGGAAACCGATCTTCACCTGCTGGCGAATGAAATCCATCGTGACGCCCTGCTCGCGCTGTTCCAGGGATTCGCCGCAGCACATGATCGGCGTAATACCGTGTTCAAACGCTTTCAGCATCTTTTTATTCACCGTTTCGCTGGTCTCCGCAAAGTATTCCCTTCTCTCGGAGTGTCCGAGGATCACGTATTTCACTCCAGCGTCGGTCAGCATAGCCGGAGCGATCTCTCCGGTGTACGCGCCGCTCTCCTCAAAATACATATTCTCCGCGCCAACCTGGATGTTTGTACCCTTGCACGCCTCAACAACCGGGATAATATCGATTGCAGGAACACAGAATACCACGTCCACATCCTCGTTTGCAACGAGCGGTTTGAGTTCTTCAACCAGGGCAACCGCCTGGCTGGGCGTCTTGTTCATCTTCCAGTTTCCTGCGATAATTTTCTTTCTTGCCATGTTCTTACTTCCTCTCGATCTTTCTATATCATCTATTTATCGTTTGCAGCGGCTACGCCCGGAAGTTCCTTTCCTTCCAGAAATTCCAGAGAAGCGCCGCCTCCTGTGGAGATATGCGTCATCTTGTCACCGTATCCGAGCTGATTCACAGCCGCGGCGGAATCGCCCCCGCCGATGATCGTGGTAGCGTCCGTCTCAGCAAGCGCCTTCGCAACAGCTTCGGTTCCATGCGCAAACTTCGGCATCTCAAAGCAGCCCATCGGGCCGTTCCACACAACAGTCTTCGCATCTTTTACCGCCTCGCAGAATATCTTTTCCGTCTCCGGTCCGATGTCCAGGCCTTCCCAGCCGTCCGGAATATCACCGCGGCCAACGATCTTTACGTTCGCATCGTTTGAGAAATCGTCCGCGATCACATTGTCAACGGGAAGCAGAAGCTTCACGCCTTTGTCTTCCGCTTTCTTCAACATATTCAGAGCATATTCGCAGTAATCTTCCTCCAGCAGGGAATTCCCCACGTTTCCTCCCATCGCCTTGCTGAAGGTATAGGACATGCCGCCGCCGATGATCAAAGTATCCACTTTATCAAGCAGGTTCTCAATTACGGAAATCTTGCTGGAAACTTTCGCTCCCCCGAGGATCGCAACAAACGGTCTCTCCGGATTGTTTACCGCGTTTCCGAGGAAGTCGATTTCCTTCTGCATCAGATATCCCACAACCGCCGTATCCACGAATTCTGTCACGCCCACGTTGGAGCAGTGCGCCCTGTGAGCGGTTCCGAACGCGTCGTTTACAAATACGTCGCACAGGGAAGCCAGTTCCTTTGAAAATGCTTCACCGTTCTTTGTCTCCTCGATCCTGTAGCGGGTGTTCTCAAGAAGGATCACATCGCCGTCTTTCATCGCCGCAACGGCAGCTTTTGCATTCGGGCCTACGACTTCCGGATCAGCCGCAAATTTCACTTCCTGTCCAAGCAGCTCGGACAGGCGAACCGCTACCGGAGCAAGGGATAAGGATGGGACTGCTTCTCCCTTCGGTTTGCCGAGATGGGAGCAAAGAATGATCTTTCCGCCGTCCGCGATCAATTTTTTAATAGTGGGAAGCGCTGCAACCAGACGATTCTCGTCCGTAATCTTTCCATCGATCAACGGAACGTTGAAGTCGCATCTCACAAGAACCTTCAATCCTTTTACGTTGATGTCGTCCACTGATTTTTTGTTAAGCATCTTTTATTCCTCCATCATTTTTATTATCGATACAACTGCGACCTGATTTTGTTTCACAGGGAACGAAGTTTCCTATGAAATGAAAAAAGGGATCCGGCCCTTAAAGACCGGACCCCGACAGGCCATTCATAAAAATTATCTTACTGTACGGCCACCAAAACCGCTCTCGTTCCTTATGCCAACTCAGCAAAGTACTTGATTGTCCTGACCATCTGGCTTGTGTATGAATTCTCATTGTCATACCATGAAACAACCTGTACTTCATAGAGGTCGTCGCCGATCGGAGCAACCATCGTCTGGGTCGCATCAAACAGAGAACCGTATCTCATACCGATCACGTCGGAAGATACGATCGGATCTTCGTTATATCCATAAGACTCGGATGCGGCAGCCTTCATAGCGGCGTTAATGCCCTCTTTCGTTACGTCCGTACCCTTAACAACTGCGGTGAGGATCGTCGTGGATCCAGTCGGAACCGGAACACGCTGTGCAGAACCGATCAGCTTTCCGTTCAGTTCAGGAATCACAAGGCCGATTGCCTTTGCAGCTCCTGTTGAGTTCGGAACGATATTGGCAGCTCCGGCTCTCGCACGTCTCATGTCGCCCTTGCTGTGCGGTCCGTCAAGGATCATCTGATCGCCTGTGTAAGCGTGGATGGTTGACATGATACCGCTCTGGATCGGTGCATAGTCATTCAGTGCCTTCGCCATAGGCGCAAGACAGTTTGTCGTACAGGATGCAGCGGAGATGATCGTGTCGTCCGCCGTCAGAGTTCCTTCATTTACGCTGTAAACGATAGTGGGAAGGTCGTTTCCTGCCGGTGCTGAAATAACAACCTTCTTTGCGCCTGCGTCAATGTGTGCCTGTGATTTTGCTTTGGATGTGTAAAAGCCTGTACACTCGAGAACAACATCTACTCCAAGCTCTCCCCAGGGAAGCTTGGAAGCGTCTGCCTCTTTGTAAATCGTCAGCGTCTTTCCGTCAACCGTGATCGTGTTCGCTTCATCATCGGCCGCTACGGTATGAAGATTCTCACCGATTCTTCCGCAATATCCGCCCTGCGCGGTGTCATACTTGAGAAGATCAGCTAACATAGAAGGCTTTGTCAAGTCGTTGATTGCAACTACTTCATATCCTTCTGCTCCGAACATCTGCCTGAATGCAAGACGTCCGATACGTCCAAAACCATTGATTGCTACTTTTACTGCCATGATCAATTCCTCCTAAAAGTTTTATTTATTTACCGTCACCCGCGGTAATTTATGAAATTCTTTAATATTGTTAAAGAATCATCAACCGAGTTTATTGTACTAAATCTTGTACAAAAATTCAAGAGTCTTTTGTATTTTTATGGAAGTTCCTTTCAAGTTTATGGAAGTGGAACAAACTCGGGAACCCGGCTCTTAAATTCCGTGTAATATTTAAATCCGCAATCCTTCAGAATGTGTTCTGCGCGCCCATATTCGTAGGCAATATGCTCCGGCCTGTGGCCGTCCGCCCCGACGGTGACGATCTCTCCCCCAAGCTCGCGGTAACGCTTCAGCACATCCGGATGGGGATGCGCGAAGGGAAGGCCGTATTTCAGCCCTGCCATATTCAGTTCCAGGCCCTTGCCCCTGCAGATCAGTTCTCTTAAAATATCGTCCAGAATATCCGCATATTTCTCATAGCTGTACGCCTGATCCATAGTTCTTCCGTAACGCACGACATAATCGACATGACCCAGCACGTCGAAATCCGGCGTCTTTCTGACATCCTCGAGCATTTCCTCGAACGTCAGCCGGTAAGCCTCCTCATCCGTAAGATTCTGAAAAAGTTTTTTCATAGCGGGATCGGTGCCGTTTACAACATGCACCGAACCGATCACAAAATCAAACGGATACTTTGCGGTGAGCGCAGAAAAATATTCCCCCAGATAGGGCTGCATTCCCAGTTCCACCCCGATTCGGATATCGATCCGACCGCGGTAGTCTTCCTTTAGTTTTGTCAGTTCCTGAAAATACGATTCGGGATCAAAAATACTTTCCGCTCCCCAGCCCAGATAATCCTTATCGAAATGATCCGTAAAACATATCACTTTTAAACCTTTTGCGATCGCCCCCTCGGCCATCTCTGCGGGGCTGAAATCACAGTCATGTGAAAAAGACGTATGCATATGCATATCCGCTCTCATTCCGTACCGCCTCCTGTTATGGTTCCGCCGCCGAGTACATACCCGTCATTATAAAGCACAACAGCCTGCCCCGGCGTCACTGCATGCTGCAGTTCCTCAAATGTACACAAAATCTCATCTTCCCCGGTCTTTTCCGCTATGCACCATGCGCCTCTGTGATTATATCTGATCTTAGCCCATACCCGCATCGGTTCTTTCATATCCGCAATTGCCATGAAATTCAGGCGATTTGCTCTCACGACGACACTCGAAGCTTCCTCCCTGCTTCCCACGACCACTTCGTTTGTTTCCGGACGGATTTGCGTTACAAACGCCGGTGATCCCAGAGACAGGCCGAGACCCTTTCTTTGACCCACCGTATAGTGGATGATCCCCCTGTGCGTTCCTACAACCGTACCGTCCGACGTCACAAAATTTCCTTCCTCGAATCTGCGTTTCGCTGTTTTTTCTATATAGGACGCGTAGTCGTGGTCCGGGACGAAACAGATATCCTGACTGTCTGGTTTTTCCGCGATCCCAAGATGGATCTGCGCGGCGATCTCCCGGATTTCCTCCTTCGAATACGCGCCGACGGGCATAAACGTACTCTCCAGCTGTCTCTGCGTGAGATTGTAGAGCGCATAGGTCTGATCCTTGCGGGCCGACGCCGAAACGCGCAGCGCGTATCTTCCGTTCGGAAGATGCTCTATCCTCGCGTAGTGGCCGGTCGCAATGTAGTCCGCTCCGATCTCTCTGCTCCTGTCAAGCATAGATCCCCATTTTACATAGCGGTTGCACGCGATACAGGGATTCGGAGTTCTGCCATTAATATATTCATCCACAAAGTAATCTATCACATTTGCTTTAAATTCCCGTCTGAAATTCATGACGTAGTAAGGGATCTCAAGCTGTGCAGCCACCCGTCTCGCGTCATCGACCGCGGACAGGCCGCAGCATCCTCCGTTTTCCTCCTGCGCCGTCCGCTCTTCTTCCTGCCAGATCTGCATGGTAACTCCGATCACATCATATCCCTGCCGTTTCAGCAGATATGCGGCAACCGAAGAATCCACTCCGCCCGACATTCCCACCACTACTTTTTTTCTATCTGTCCGCATCTCTTTCCTTTAATACTCTTCGTCCTCATCCTCGTGAATGTCAGACTTCGGTTTCTGGTCCAGTCCTTCGATCTTTATACCGTTTTTCTCCGCATAATCCCACAGCGCGGCATGAATCGCCTCCTCTGCCAGCAGAGAACAGTGTACTTTCACCGGCGGAAGTCCGTCCAGGGCCTCCATAACCGCCTTGTTCGTCACCGCCATCGCTTCCTGCACGCTCTTTCCCTTCACCAGTTCGGTGGCCATGCTGCTGGTGGCAACCGCGGCTCCGCAGCCGAAAGTCTTGAATTTTACATCCCTGATGATCTGGTTTTCATCAATATCAAGATAAATCCTCATGATGTCGCCGCATCTGGCGTTGCCGACAGTGCCGACTCCGCTTGCGTTCTCTATCTCTCCCACATTTCTCGGATGCTGAAAGTGATCCATTACCTTTTCCGTATACATGAAGTCATCCTCCTAATCTACTTATTTGAGTTCTTCCGAATAAAATCTTCGTAAAGCGGGGACATGTTTCTGAGACGTTCCACGATCTCCCTGAGGCTGTCCACGACATAATCAATGTCTTCCATCGAAGTTTCCTCGCTCAGAGTCAGCCGAAGAGATCCATGCGCGATCTCGTGCGGAAGGCCGATTGCGAGCAGCACATGGGAAGGATCCAGGGAACCTGACGTACATGCCGAACCGCTGGAAGCGCAGATCCCTTTCATATCCAGCATGATCAGCATCGATTCTCCCTCTACAAACTGGAAACTGAAATTTGCATTGTTCGGCAGTCTCTTTTCCCTGTGGCCGTTGAGGCGGGAAAATGGAATTTCATTCAGAACACGCTCGATCAGATGATCCCGAAGTTTTATCTCCTTCGCAGCGCGCTCGTCCATGGAGAGTGCCGCCCTCCTGGCGGCCGTTCCCAACCCGACAATTCCCGGTACGTTCTCAGTGCCTGCGCGGCGTTTTCTTTCCTGTGCGCCGCCATGGATAAAGGAACGGATCTTAACCCCTTTTCTGATATACAGAAATCCGATCCCTTTCGGGCCGTTCAGCTTATGCCCGCTTGCGCTCAGCATATCGATATGGCAATCGTCAACCTGGATCGGAATCTGCCCAAAAGCCTGTACCGCATCCGTATGGAACAAAATTCCGTTCTCGTGTGCAATCGCGCCGATCTCCCTGATTGGCTGAACGGAACCGATCTCATTGTTTGCAAACATAATGGAAATCAGGATCGTGGAAGGTCTGATCGCCGCCTTCAGATCATCCAGTTTTACAATCCCATCCTGATCTACATCCAGATACGTGACTTCATACCCCTGTTTCTCCAGGTATTCGCACGTATGAAGCACCGCATGATGCTCGATCTTCGTCGTAATAATGTGTTTTCCCTTACCGGCGTATGCTTCCGCAGCAGCTTTGATCGCCCAGTTATCGGACTCCGATCCCCCGGCGGTAAAATAAATCTCGTTTCCGTTCGCTCCAATAACCTCTGCAATCGTCTCCCTCTGGCTCGTAATCACATCTTTATTGCCGGAGGCAAATTCATAGATACTGGAAGGATTCCCGTATTTTTCCGTAAAATAAGGAAGCATGGCTTCTACGACTTCCGGAGCGGTCCTTGTAGTCGCGGCGTTATCCAGATAAACAAATCGTTCCATATAGTGTCACCCTCTTCTTCGTACTTAATTCCTAGCAATATGCTAGGAATTATCTCTTTTGTAGAATATCACTCTGTAATTGTTCTGTCAAGCATCTATTCGGAATATCATGGTAACATATGACCTCGCAAGGAGTTCTGCCATGATACGCAACCATCCGCTGATAAAGGGAGCTTTTATCTTAACGTTTACAGGTTTCGTCACAAGATTTATCGGATTCTTCTACCGGATTTTTATGAGTCAGTCCTTCGGGGAGGAAAGCGTCGGGATCTATCAGCTGATCTTTCCGGTCTACGCGCTTTGCTTCTCCCTGACAACCGCAGGAATTGAAACGGCAATTTCAAGATGTGTGGCGACGTACGCCTCTCTCGGCCGCCAGGATCAGGCAAGGAAATCCATGTATACGGGCTTCTTTTTTTCTTTTTCCCTTTCCTGCGTCATCACGCTCATCCTTCAGATGAACGCGGCTTTTATCGCGCAGGTTCTGCTGAACGAACCGCGATGCGAATCTCTGCTGGTCATTCTCTCCTATACGTTTCCGTTCGCCTCCATCCACAGCTGTATCTGCGGATATTATCTGGGGATGCGCCAGACCGCGATCCCCGCTGTCTCCCAGCTGATAGAGCAGGCGGCGAGAGTCCTGTCCGTATATCTTATGTACCATATATGTCTGAAGGAGCAGATTACAGTCAACATATCCAT
>CANRMH010000086.1 GCA_947631695.1 uncultured Lachnospiraceae bacterium
GCGGAAACGGCGCAGGCGGCGGGAAAGCTGATCGCCAGTTTTTCCTTTGACGACGAGCAGACCGGATTGTCCGGTTCCGGCGCGGTCGCGAAGGCTGTGGACGGGACGGTGAAATTTTCGGACGATGTGGTGGAGGGAAATGGGAGATCCCTCGAGATGGACGGCTCTTACTATCTGGACGTCACCGACGAGGCGGGCAAGTCGCTCCTGGCGGGATGTACGGAGCTGACGATCTCCTACCTGTCGAAGTCGCAGTCCGACGGATTCTGGTCCTACTATGCGCAGAATACTTCGTCCACCACGTTCCAGAGGGATTACATTGGAGTGCTGGACAAGGGCGCGTCCGTCACGGCGGAGCGCGGCGACGGGAAAGGAGCTTCCCCGGCGCGGACAGTGGCAGCATCCGGCGACGGGTGGAAGCTGGTCACAGTCGTGTACACGGCGAAGACCACCACGCTCTATGTCAATGACAAGTCCTCATCCTTCGAGGTGAACGACTTCGATCTGGTGAATATGATGGGCGACAACAACCGCCTCACGATCGGTGCCGGGGCCTGGAACAATTATGGAGAGAGACTGAAGGGGTACATCGATGATTTCCGGATCTATGATTACGCGATGTCGGACGGAGAAGTGAAACAGATGTATCTGGAGAAACTCTCCGCGGAAAATCTGAAGCAGGAGCTGCAGCAGAAGTATGTGCCGCTTCTGGATCTGACCGGCCTGTTCACAGACGGGGCCGTGATGAAGTCCCAGCAGATCGAACTGCCGGACAAGGTAGAATACCAGGGGACGAAGGCCTCCGTGACGTGGACTTCGTCGGATAACAGCATTGTCGATCCGAACGGTGTCGTGACCTGTCCGGATCAGGATACCAGCGTGACGCTGACAGCCGCGGTGACGATCGGCTCACAGACGGTGACGAAGGAATTTACGATTCCCGTTTATGCGAGATCAGGACAGAAAAAGCAGTTTCAGGAGAACTTTATCATTCCGTCTTATGCAGCGGCGGGGGATGCGCTTCCCGTAAGCTACGGAGCGGGAACGGTCGCCTATTCCGGAAGCAGCCTGATCCTGCCGGACGGAACGGTTTCGGATCCGGGTACAAAGACGGCGGAGACAAAAGTCACTGCGGAATTTACGCTGGACGGCGATACGGCGACGAAGACATTTACCGTGCATGTGCTTCCGGAGACAGCCGGGAAATTTCTCTGCTATACCCGCGAGACAGGCGAGTACCAGTTCTATCCGGAGAATCTTTCCTACAGTATGCACCTTGCTTCGGCTGATGGCGACGGTACATACAAGGCTCTGAATAACAACACGGGCGTACTCTTTGCCGCAGGGTATTATAAGAATGACGAGAATATGTCGATGAAGGCGCTGGACCGCCCGTATCTGTTCTATATGAAGGACGGTTCGTATGCGGTGATCGCTCAGTATATGGATCTCGGACAGGCACCGACCAGTCCGATCCTGAATTATGACTCCGATCACAAGGGAATGGCGGCGGTCTACACGACGGATGACCTCCTGCACTACAGCGAGGAACATTTCATCCGCTTAAGCAGCGACGCCTGGGTGAAGGACGCCGTCTGTGAGTATGACACGGCAAACGACCGGTATGTCATCCGCTGGGAGGACACGAACGGCAAATTCTACCGCACGACGATGAGAGATATTCTGGATGACAGCAGTATCGTCGAGACTGTCCCCGGCCCGATCCTTTCTGTGGAGTCCGCCAAGACGGAGATTGACGGCGCTCTGAACCGGAATATCCTTCCGGTGGAGAAAAGCGTCGGCGTGCATGTGAATGAAAAACTGAACAAATTGGTGAATACGAGAATAAAGCTTCCAAGAAAGATTACGGCGTCCTCGCCGGAGGATATTGAAAATACCAAAGTGACCGCGGTATATTCCGACGAATCCACCGATGAAAAAGAGGTTGCCTGGGATTATTCAAAAGTAGATTTCAGCAAAAAAGGCGAGACGTACACGATTACCGGAAAGGTAGATTCCGGAAATAACTATGGATTTGGCGCCGCTTTGAATCAGAACGGCAAGGTTCAGACCGTCGATCCGAACGGCGGCGATATTTCGGGCGGGTTGACAGATTCCGCG
This sequence comes from uncultured Lachnospiraceae bacterium, assembly GCA_947631695.1. Classification (GTDB taxonomy): domain Bacteria; phylum Bacillota; class Clostridia; order Lachnospirales; family Lachnospiraceae; genus Claveliimonas. The sequence goes on from CANRMH010000086.1 coordinate 2,122, forward strand.
CAGAACTGGGCGGATCCGGATATCTGCTACTGGCACGGTAAATATTATTTTGTCTCCACAAACGACTGGAATGGAAATATCGGCATCTTCATCCGGAAGGCGGATACCATCGAAGGGTTATTCGAGGACGGAGTGAAGGCCTATGAGATCGTGAGCTACAACGATGCGCTGGGACATACGGCGCAGTTCTGGGCTCCGGAACTCCATGAGGTGAACGGAAAGCTCTGTATGTTCTTTGCCATCAATTTCTATTCCCGCGTGGTTGTGCTGGAGGGAAGCGACCCGACGAAGAAGTCCGACTGGGGAGAGATCCACGACGTGGTCTATGCGGACGGACTGAAGGAGGAAGGCGACAACGGCCAGTACCTTCACAGGCGCTCGATGGCGATCGACATGACTTATTTTGAGTCCGGCGACAAGTCCTATGTGGTCTGGTCCGGCCGGGAACCGGTAAACGGCTGGGGCAAGGGAGCGTTCCTTTATATCGCGACCTGCGACAGGGAGAAGCCCTGGATCATCACCAGCAAGGCGAAGGTGCTGAACGGCGCTGTGTTCGGCTGGGAGCAGGTACACGGCGTGGTGGCGGAAGGCCCGTTTGTCGTGAAGCATGACGGCAAGATTTATCTGACTTATTCCGGCGCCTCCGTGGACAATACCTATGCGGTCGGCCTGATGACCGCCGGGGACGGAAAAGATCTCCTGGATCTGGGTAACTGGACGAGGAGCAACTATCCGCTTTTGAATTCCTCCTCGGTCGAGGGAGAATTCGGGCCCGGACACAGCTGCTTTTTCACGAAAGAGAACGGAGATATCCTGTTCATCTATCACGGCCGCGGACCCCAGTGGAACAGCCCGAGAACGGTGGGCGTGCGCAGAATGCAGTTTGACGCGGACGGAGAGCCGTACCTGGCGATGACGGACGGGGAGGACGTACTGGAAGAATTCCGTACGGTTACCATGAAGGTTACGGTGAAGGATGAAAGCCAGGATGGAAAACTTCCCTATGAGGATGTCGGAGACGACTGGTACACGGATTTCGTGAAGTATACGTATGAGAATGACCTGATGACGGGACTGCAAAACGGAAAGATATTTGACCTGAGAGGAACGCTCAGCCGCGCGCAGTTTGCTACCATCCTGTACCGCATGGCGGGCGGCGACAGCGAAACGGGAAATCTCAAGCCGGAAGGCGCGGTAAAGAACTTTACGGACGTGGACTATGAAGATACGGATCTGTTCTATCGCTACGCGGTGGAATGGGCGAGTTCCGAGAAGGTCGGGATCATTACCGGCTATACGGATGAAGAAAGAAAGGGTTCCTTCGGCCCGTCGGATCAGATCACCAGAGAACAGATGGCTACGATGATGTACCGGTTTGCGGATTATCTGAAAATACCAGTCTGGCAAGGCGCGGATCTGTCCGCCTTCCCGGATGGGGACGATGTTTCGCCGTTTGCGGCTGCGGCTATGGAATGGGCGGTCAGATTCGGACTCTTTGAGGGGAATGACACAGACCATACGCTGGCGCCGCAGGGAAATACAGAGCGATCGGCCTGTGCAAAGGTGATCACAATCTTCGACAAAACGTTTCTGCGTTAACGGATAATAGAAAATCTGTCAGATGCGTTTTCTGCTGTCGTGAATCAAAAGAGGGAATTGCCGGTGATGGCAATTCCCCCTTTTTATTTCATAGGAAACTTCGTTCCCTATGAAATGCAAAGCGCTCTGCGGGATCGCACTGCGGCGGATGGGAAGATGCCGCTTGCGCGACCCGCCGCAGGCGAAGAATCTCGCAGGCGAGATTCTATTTCAAATTCTGTTTACTTTTCCAGCAGTTTTTCAATGGTGACCAATTTTACGCTTAATACAAAGATCTCCGTCGCAATCTTCAGCTCCTCGATCGTCGGGTACGAGGGGGCGATCCGGATATTGGAGTCCTTCGGATCGTTGCCGTATGGGAAAGTGGCGCCGGCGTCGGTCATGATCAGGCCGGCCTCTTTTGCCCGGGCGACGATCTTCTTTGCGCATCCCTCCATTGCGTCGAAGGAGATAAAATAACCGCCTCTGGGAGCGATCCATGAACCGATCCCAAGCCCGCCCAGCTCACGGTCCAGAGTGGACAGAACGGCGTCGAATTTAGGACGGAGAATATCCGCATGCCTGCGCATGTGCTGCACCATTCCGTGGATGTCTTTGAAATAACGCGCGTGGCGCAGCTGATTCAGCTTGTCGTGTCCGATGGTTTGGATTTTTAATTGTTTTCGTATTTCGGCCAGGTTCGCATCGGAAGCGGCGATAGCGCCGATCCCTGATCCGGGGAAGCTGATCTTGGATGTGGAAGAGAACTTATATACCATATCCGGGCGTCCCTCTTTCTTGCATTCCATCAGAATTTCGATCAGGTAATCCTGCTTGTCGTCATATAAATGGTGGACGCCGTACGCGTTGTCCCAGTAGATCCGGAAATCCTCCGCCGCAGGGCGCAGCCGGGCAAATCGATGTACGGTCTCGTCGGAGTATGTAATCCCCTGGGGATTGGAGTATTTAGGAACGCACCAGATGCCCTTGACGGAAGGGTCGCTGTTCACCAGCTCTTCCACAATATCCATATCCGGACCGGTGGGGGTCATAGGAACGTTCACCATCTCGATTCCAAAATATTCTGTAATGGCAAAGTGCCTGTCATATCCGGGAACAGGGCAGAGGAATTTCACCTTGTCCAGCCTGCACCAGGGAGTGCTTCCCAGGACTCCGTGAGTCATGGAGCGGGCAATGGTATCGAACATAATATTCAAACTGGAATTTCCAAAGATGATAATATTGTCTTTGGGTACTTCCATCATATCAGCGAGGAGCTGTTTGGCTTCGCCGATACCGTCCAGTACGCCGTAATTGCGGCAGTCGATACCCTCCCTGCAGATCAGGTCGGTACTGCTGTTCAGGACGTCCATCATTTCCATGGAAAGATTCAGTTGTTCCGTAGAGGGTTTTCCCCTTGACATATCGAGCTTCAGACCTTTTGCTTTTACGGCGTTGAACCGCGCTTCGAGATCGGATTTCAGATCCAACAATTCGGCTTTTGACAATTCTTCATATGTTCGCATTGCATATCCTCCGTTTATTTTTTCTCAACGCTCTTATTTTACCATAAATTGAAGATGCGTCAATGGATTCCTGCAAAAAAAAGAAGAAGATGGCATGATTCGTGAGAAATAGCAATTATTTTGAATTTTGGAGATTTTTTTTATTCATAATGAAACAGTGGAAAGGGAAACGCCGCCCAACGGCTGAATCGAATTGCAAAACAGCTTTTGCGCGGCGCTTCCGGGAGAATGGTTATTGCATAGATGATTGAGTCAAAATGGATTTTACATGATCGATCTCCTGCTGGGACGCCTTCTCCGCAGGAATATAATAACTCTTTTCACGGGCAATGTGATACAGCTTTTCCTGAGACATCTCGCATTCGTTGCGGATCTGTTTCAGGCACTGCTTTAACTCTTTGTTTTCCGTCTGCGGGATCATTTCGCCAAAACGGGTCAGCTCGCCGTTTACGCCGGTCAGGGCGTCCGTAATCATTGTTTTCTCATTAAGCATGGTTGCGCCTCCTTATAAAAATTTCATAAGATCTTGTTTGTTTTTCATTGCACTGTTCGCCGCGTCCTGAAATAATTTCTTGATTTCCGGATCTTCTGTCTGATTTGCATACTCTGTCATTTTAGAGTGCGTTGTGTCGTAGCCTCCGATCAGGTGACGGAGATTCTGCAGGTCCAGAACGGATAATTCTGCCATAGTCTGATTCCTCCTTGTGATTCATAATATTTTCCTGGTTAGTATGTGAGGAAAACGAGATAAATATTCTTATGAAAAATTTTTTTGAGATGCGAGAAGAAAAGCGTGAAACAGACGGCGCATTTTAAGCGAAGTGGAAAACATACACTCAGGATGCCATTGTACGCCTACGGCAAAGGGACGATCCGTCAATTCTATGGATTCGATGACGCCGTCGTTGGTCCTGCCGCTTACGGCAACGTGTTTTCCGGGTTTGTTGACCGCCTGGTGATGAAAGCTGTTCGTACACGCAGAGGGACCGAATAACCGGTGCATCATGCTGCCTTTTTGAAAGAATACCCTGTGGGAGACGTCCTGGCGTTTCAGCGAATTCTGCATGTGCTGAATGCTGGTTTTTTCGCGGAGGGAGAGATCCTGGTAGATCGTGCCTCCAAGCGCTGCGTTCAGGAGCTGCATTCCGCGGCAGACGGCCAGAACGGGCTTTCTGTCGGAAAGGACAAATTTCATGAAGGAAAGCTGAAAACGGTCCGTCAGAAGATCGGTGTGTCCCGACGCGTCCAGAGGATCCTTTCCGAGAAGAATGGGGGTGATATCGTCCCCGCCGCAGAAGAGATAACCGCTGCAGACAGAATGGTAGCAGGGATAGATGGAGCCGGATCGGACGGCAGGGAGGAGAAGGGGCGCTCCGCCGGCCAGCTCGACGGCGCGAATATAGGCCTGGCTTACAAATTGCCTGTCGTCTGCAAATCCGCAGGTAATAATTCCAATTATTGGCTTCATAAATCGCTTCCTCCGAATTATAATATAATGATATCGTGGGGAAAGGGACTTTCCCCCGGCATTTTATATAACATGATATGGGGAGGAGAAAAAAGATATGAGCCTGATCGATATGCATTGCGATACGCTTTTAAAGATGATGAACGCGGATCACCGGGAAAATCTGATGCGGAATCCGCACTGCGTTTCCATTCCCAAAATGAGAAAGGCGGATGTGATCGCTCAGTTTTTTGCCTGTTTTATTTCCATGCCTGATATGAAGGGAAAAACGGTCGGGGAAAAATATGATTCCGGATACCGGTACGCCCTGGAAATGCAAAGCCTGCTGGGGGAGCAGATACGCACGTACGCACAGGATCTGGCATGGGCGTCGGACTACGGGGAACTGGAACAAAACACGGCGCAGGGGAAGATCACGGCAATTCCGACCGTGGAGGAAGGCGGGATCCTAAATGGAAGGATGGAACGTTTGGAGGAACTGTACAGACGGGGATTTCGTCTGATCACGATTATGTGGAACCATGAAAACTGTATCGGCCATCCAAACAGCAAAGACCCCGCATGCATGGAAAAGGGGCTGAAGCCTTTCGGGAGAGAAGTGGTGGAGAGAATGGGGGAACTGGGCATGATTACCGATGTGTCCCATTCGTCCGACGGCACGTTCTGGGATGTTCTGGAAGTCTGTAAGGGACCGGTGGCGGCGTCCCATTCCAACTGCCGGGAACTGTG
>CANRMH010000087.1 GCA_947631695.1 uncultured Lachnospiraceae bacterium
CCGCGAGTTCCCTGCCCGCCTGATCTTTCGTAACCGCGCCGATCTGTATGATGTTCGCCGGCGATACCTTCTTTGCGCGTTCATGGGCCATCGACACCTTCACGCCGTTGTCCACCACGGGCTTTGTATTCGGCATCGCGCAGACGGTAGTGACGCCTCCTTTGACCGCGGCCTTTCCGCCCGTCTCCATCGTCTCCTTGTATTCCAGTCCCGGATCGCGGAAATGGACATGAAGATCGATAAATCCAGGCATGACATAACAGCCTTTTGCGTCAAGTATCTGATCCGCATGCTCCCGGATCTCTGTCTCTGTCCTCTCAATTTTTCCATCTTCAATCAGCACATCGCAGATCTCATCCCGCCCGGAAGCGGGATCCAGAACGCGTCCGCCCTTTATCAGAATTGTCATTCTCTCCGTCCTTTCTGCAGAATCTGTTCCTCCCCGGTCATTTCTGGCTTCTCAATACCTCCAGCGCCTTATCCAGCTGATTATCCGCATCCGGATTGTTTTCATCCGGCTGATATTCAACCTCCACATCCGGCGTGATCCCTTCCCCGTCAATGCTTCGCCCGTTCGGCGTATAATATTTTGCGATAGTCAGCTTCACACTGGTATTGTCCTTTAAATCAAAGACCTGCTGCACGACTCCCTTTCCGTAAGACTGGGTTCCAACGATCCGGCCGATCCCGTAATCCTGGACAGCTCCGGCATAGATCTCCGAAGCGCTGGCGCTGTAGCCGTTCATCAGCACGACCAGAGGTTTCGTAAACTGATGCTCCTCATCGGAAGTAAATTCCGTCCTCTTTCCATTCTTATCCTCCATATAAACGCAAAGGCCTTCCGGAAGCATCAAATCCAACATGTCGCACACAATATCCAAGTTTCCGCCGGGATTGCTCCGAAGATCCACCACCAGTTTTTCCATCCCCCGGTTTTCCAGATCTCTGAGCGCCTCTTCATACTGGCTGTAGGTAACCGAGTCAAATTCCGTCACCCGGATATAACCGATATGGTCCTCCTTCATCTCGTGGACAACCGTCTGCATTTCGATCGTCCGCCTCTCCACGGTGACTTCGATTTCCCTGCCCTCTTCACCGCGCAGCAGTGTGAGGTCGACCGTAGTATGTTCCTCTCCACGGATATTCTCTACCACCTGGGTAAGTTCCTCGCCCGACACATCCTCGCCGTCCACCTTATAGAGGATATCGTTTTCCTTCATTCCGGCCTCCTGCGCCGGAGAGTCTTCATAAACCTGAAGTACGGTGATCACCCCGGTCTCCCTGTCCTGGCTCATCACCACTCCGATCCCCTCATATTCCCCGGAGGTGGACTCGCCGAGATCCGCAGTCTCCTTCTCGTCGTAATAAACCGAATAGGGATCCTCCAGACTTTCCACATACCCTTTATAGATCCCCTCGGTCAGTTCTTCTTCTTCCGCGTCGCCGATATAGTAATTGTCGATCAGCGTCTTCAAAAGAGATAATTTTGTCGCCGTCCTCACGGACAGCTCCCCTCTTTCCGACGCGCTGTCCGCGTTTTCCGGCGCATCCTGGTAATCTGTCCGCGCTCCGCAGGAAACCAATCCAACAATCAATAACATAGCAAGGGCGCCGGAAAGCGCCCCTCTTAAAAATCCTTTTTCTTTCATAACTTTCTGCTTCTCTCCTAGAGATAACCTGCCGGATTCACCGGCGAGCCGTTCACCCACACCTCAAAATGAAGATGCGCTCCCGATACGATTCCGGTAGACCCTACCGCCGCGATATTCTGTCCGCGGCTGACCGACTGCCCGACGCTGACATAGATCGCGCTGCAGTGCTGATACAGGGTCGATAACCCGTTCCCGTGATTGATCACTACGTAATTTCCGCGGGCGCCGCTGTATGCAACCGTGACCACCGTTCCCGCCTCAGCCGCGTAAATCGGGGTCCCGTTTCCCGCCGCGAAATCAATTCCCCTGTGATAACTGCTGGCTCCCGCTGTCGGCGCGCGTCTTGGTCCGTAACCGCTGCTGATATACGCGGACGGACACGGATTTGACAGCTGTCCGGTCCAGGTGACCACGTCTTGTCCCGGCGCGCTTCCAGATCCGCTCTCAGCGATCTGCTGCTGGCGCTTTGCGGCTTCCTCCGCTTCTTTTCTCCGTCTCTCGGCTTCTGCGGCCGCTGCTTTCAGTTCCTCGAGCTTCCTGGCATTCTCTCCTATCTCCGCTTCAAGATTGCTGATCTCCACATTCTTATCCGCGAGAAGCACTTCCACTTCGCTCTGCTGCTCCGTCAGCTCATTTTCCATAGCAAGCAGCTGTTCGTTCTCCTGCTGCAATTCCGCTTCCTGCTTCTCCACAAGCTTCACGACTTCCTGAAAGCGTACCAACATATCCCTATCATATTCAGAAATTCTCGTAATATACTCCGCATTGTTCAAAAAATCGCCGATGCTTTTTGACGCGAATAAAATTTCTATGAACTGGACATTCCCGTTCTCATACATGTATTTGATCCGTTTTTTCATGCTCTGGTACTGGTCGTTCTCGTCAAGCTTCGCCTGTATCAGTTCCACTTCTTTCACCTGGATCTCTTCCTGTTTTTTGGCGATATTGGAACGTGTCTCTTCCATACGTTCAATGATCTCGTTCAGCCGTACGGAAAGCTGTGATTTCTCCGCCTCCGCCGCATTCTTCTGAGATTCCAGCTCATTTGCCCTCTGCTGCGCCTCCTCGATCGTAGACGCATCCGCCTGAAAAGCGGTTCCAAGCATAAGAGTTCCCGCCAATATAAAACACAATATTCCCTTAATCTTCATCTCTTTCTCCTTTCGCCTGCAGGCCGCACACAAGATCAGGCATTCAAATGTTTGCGGATTGTAAAGAAACTTCCTAAAAATCCAATTCCAACGCCCAGTACGATCCCAACCGGGAGCAGAGTACGGTACACCTCCGCAGCCGGAAGAAATTCCATGATATTCTTCAGAAGGCTGAATTTCTCCATCACATACTCAACCGCCCTGCCGTACATGAAATAAAGCAGGCCAAGCGGGATCAGCGCGCCGATCACGCCGATCACAAGCCCCTCGATCACAAACGGCGCCCTGACGAACCCGTCCTTTGCCCCGATGTACTTCATGATCGCAATCTCCTCGTGCCGCACGGTAATTCCCATTGTGACCGTATTGTTGATCAGGAAGACCGACACCGCAAGAAGGATGATAATGATCGCAATCGAGATATATCCGATCAGCTTGTTCACGCTGGTCAGCGTCTTCGCGACCACATCCGATCTCCTTACTTCCCTCACGCCGTCAAGATTCTCCGCAAAGTTCACCACGTCGCCCTGCAGGGACACGTCCGCCATATACACCTCATAATTAGCGGAACCCGCCAGAGGATTATCGTCTATAAATCCTTCCGCCAGATCTTCCACTCCCTCAAAATAATCCGATTGAAAAGTATCCCACGCTTCATCCGCGGATACAAAATTCACCCGCAGAACACCATCGCAGTTCCTCAGTTCATCCCCGATCTCGTCAATCCTGGACTGCTCGGTCTCCTCGTCAAAAAACACGGTGATCGCCACGCCCTCTTCCGCTTTCTGGACGATATAGTTGAAATTGAGTACGATAGAATAGAACAGGCCGAACAAAAAGATACATGCGGACATCGTAGCGATGGACGCAATGGAAAACACTTTATTTCTTCCGATATTCTTAAACCCCTGTTTTGTGGAATACGCGATTGTACTAATCCTCATGGCTATACACACCCCTTTGTTCGTCGCTTACAATGACTCCCTTTTTCATTGTAACTACACGCTTTTTCATCTCGTTCACGATCTCCTGGTTGTGTGTAACCACCAGTACCGTTGTTCCCCTCTCATTTGCTTCCTCCAACAGTTTCATGATCTCCCATGAATTCGTCGGATCCAGATTCCCCGTAGGCTCGTCCGCAAGCAGAATCGCCGGCTCGTTCACAACGGCCCTCGCAATGGCGACCCTCTGCTGTTCCCCGCCGGACAGTTCTTTCGGAAATGATTTATATTTCTGCGCAAGCCCAACCAGAGAAAGGGCCGCCGGAACCTTCTTCTTGATCACGCGGGGCGACATTTCCACCACCCGCTGGGCAAAAGCGATATTCTCATAGATATTCCGGTCGTTCAGCAGACGGAAGTCCTGAAAAACAACCCCCAGCCCTCTTCTGTATTTCGGAATCTGGCGATGCTTCAACCTGCCCAGATTCTGTCCGTTGACAATGATCGTACCCGAAGTGGGTTCCAGCTCTTTCATGATCAGGCGGATCAGCGTGGACTTTCCCGAACCGCTGTCCCCCACGATAAAGACGAACTCTCCCTGATCGATCTTCAGGTTCACGCCGTTCAGAGCCGAAATGCCTTTCGAATACTCTTTTGTTACTTCTCTCAGTTCAATCATAGTTCCCTCCTGATTATCAATACTCCAGTGATTCCATATAATTCATATATTTCACTACCATGAGTGCAATTTTAAATGTAATGGCATCCTCAAATACCCGGAGATCCAACCCTGTGCTTTTCTGCAGTTTATCCAATCTGTACACGAGCGTGTTCCGGTGAATATACAGCTGTCTCGAAGTCTCGGAAACATTCAGGCTGTTCTCAAAAAACTTGTTGATCGTAGCCAGCGTTTCCTCGTCGAACTCATCCGGAGATTTCCCCTCAAAAATCTCTCGTATAAACATTTTGCAAAGCGGAATCGGAAGCTGATAGATCAAACGCCCGATCCCCAGCGTACTGTACGCGACTATATTTTTGTCCCCAAAGAAGATTTTCCCCACATCCAGCGCGAGTTTGGCCTCCTTGTATGACTTCGACACCTCTTTGATGTCGTTTACAATGGTGCCGTAGGCGATGCGTACATCGTCCTTGCCTTCCTTCCTCAAAAGCTCCAGCATCTCTTCCGCCGTACGTTCCAGTTCGGCATATCCCTCGTCTGCGCCCAGTTCCTTCACAACGATCACGTTCTTCTCATCGACCGCCGTGATAAAATCTCTCGTCCTGCTGCTGAGCAGGCCCCTGATATTTTCCAGAGTGTTCGAATCTTTCCCCTGCACGATCTCCATCAGAAAGATCACGCGCCTGCTCTCCGTGTCGATATGTAATTTTTTCGCACGGTTATAGATATCTACCAGGAGCAGATTGTCCAGAAGCAGATTTTTGACAAAATTGTCCTTGTCGAATCTCTCTTTATAGGCAAGCAGAAGGTTCTGGATCTGGAACGCAGTCATTTTCCCGACCATGTAAACGTCGTCGCTTCCATTCGCCATCAGCACGTACTCCAGCTGGTTTTCATCAAATATCTTGAAAAACTGGCTGCCCTGTACCTCCTGGCTGTCCGCAGGAGATTCCACAAATGCGCAGACGGCATCCTCACAGTTCGTATATTCGGAAAATGTGCTTGCAAGAGGCTTCCCATCCGTATCCATCACACACAGGTCGACTTTTGTGATCGCTTTCAGACCATCAATTGTATTTTGAAGTATTTGATTAGATATCATATTCTATCTCCTCCATAAATTTCAATATGCATTTTCCACAATGTATTTCCGCACATTTTCCCATCAAAGGATGCTATTACAGATTATCTTAATATAAATAGACAAAAAAATAAAGAGGAAATAACATTTTTTTGTTAATTTCCTCAGATTTTATCTCAAAAAAAAGCTGTCTTCCCTCTATACATTGTAACCAAAGCAGAATATATGAATTTTTAATGAACGCTACGTTCCCTTTCTGTCTTTCTCAATTTCGCGCTTAAAAATCCGATGCAGGATAAATTGCGTCAGACGTTCCTTCCGGCTCCCTGACTTATAGATATTATTTATGATCTTACCGCATGCCAGCCATACCCTCGCATTGAGAAGCGCCCGGTTTCTCATCCCGAACTCCTCCTGAAGCGGCGACGAAAGGGCGGCGATCACACAATCCACCTCTCCCCCGTTGACAGCGTTCACCACCATATCGTCCGCATTATCCTCCGCAGACACTTTGGCGATGCCGGCCACCTGGATCCCGCCGTAACGCGCGGACAAAAATTCGTAGAAATCCTGCACCTCCTCGTCCGTTTCCACCAGCAGGAACACGCGGCGATGATTCTTGTGGAGATACCGCAAAAACATCCTGAGATAAGTCTGGCCCTCCATCTCCTGCAAACGCCGGTAATCCGTGATTCCGCCGGCTTCCAGAAGCGCCTTTTCTCCCGGCAGTACCAGATCCAGCTGTTCGATGCATTCCTTCAGCCCAGGATCCCCCTGCGCATACATCAGAGTATCGATCGACATCAATTCGATGAGGTTGACCGGATCGCTCTCCATACAGGCAACGGTCTCCTGCATTGCCCGCTTGGCCGTATAAGCATCGATATCTATGTCCAATATCCTGATCTTTTCGTCCATTCCATTCACCCGCTACCACGAACTCAACCCGGCGGCGCCCCTGAACGAGATCAGTCGGGCCATGCCTTCGGGTTAGCCGTTCGATTATAGCAAAATGGTTTTTCATTTTCAACCTTTCACGTGAAATATTCATACTTCTTAACATTCGTAACAATTTTGTTACTTTTTGGCTCCGTCCCGCCGCCTTCCGGCCATCAGGCCTCCGATCCTCCCCGTCTCCTTCGCGGACAGAGTACGCCAGCCTTCTTTCAGAACCTTATCAAGAAGCCCCAGTTCCTCCGCGATCTCGTATTTCAGTTTTTCATCTTCTGTCAGCTCACTCAGATTAACCGGCTGTCGCTTTTTCCCAGACATACGCTTTCCCCTTTCTTTTTTGAAAGTATTTCCATATGCGGAAAAGTTATACAATCCTGAGAATCTTCCCGGCAGATCGTTTTGGAAATCTCCCTACATATTCGGCGCGTCCGGTATGATGATCGCTCCGATGAAATATGCCAGGATTCCGCTTCCCGTCAGTCCGAAAAGCACGCATCCCAGCCGGATCAGCGTCGGATCCACGTTAAAATACTCCGCGATCCCTCCGCATACGCCGCATATCATACGCTCGTTCCTTGACCGATACAATCTCTTCATAACATTCTCTCCTCCTGTCTGATTTTATTCTTCAAAATACACGGAAACGCTTCCGATCCCGCAGTCTATATTCATGTCTCTGTCCGCTCCATTATAAATATTTCTCTCCCCTGCCAGGCCCGAATAACTGTCGCCGCCAATCGTGACGTCGCCGATCCCGCACTGCACCTCATAATTATAAAGGTTTTCCCTGCCCCAGGCAGTAAATTCGACCTCGCCGATCCCGCAGTCTATATCCGCCTCTTCGGAAAAATTTCCGGACAGGGCGAGATGGCCGACTCCGCAGTCCATATTCAC
>CANRMH010000088.1 GCA_947631695.1 uncultured Lachnospiraceae bacterium
ATCCCGAGCTGGCGTCGGTGGTCAACCGCAGTTTAAGCGCCGAGATTTTGGATTCGGACGGGACGAAAGGGCCTCTTTTGGGGGACGATTATAAACTCGGAGTCCCGGATCCGTCCGGGAACAGCCACGGAACCCATGTGTGCGGCATCATCGCGGCCGAGGCCAACAACGGGCAGGGGATCGCGGGCGTGGGAAGCGCGGCGGATAATTCGGCGGTTGAACTGATGGTGGTGGACGTGTTCTCCAATACGAACGAGACCAGTATGGCTTTTGTGATCAGAGGGATGGAATATGCCCGGCAGCAGGGCGCGAAAGTCATAAACCTAAGCCTCGGGGTTAAAGTGACGCCGGACATGGATCACTCCATTCTGCAGGAGGCCTGCGACCGCCTGTGCCAGTCGGGAATTACAGTGGTGTGCGCGGCGGGGAACGAAGGGGCCAGCGACCACGGCAGACTGGCTGAGGTGCCGTCGGATTATGACAGCACGGTTTCCGTGATCTCTGTGAACAGCAAAAATGAAAAATCCTCCAGCTCCAATTATGGATTCAGAAAAGACCTGTGCGCGCCGGGAGTGAGCATTCTCAGCACGCTGAAAGACGGAAGATATGGGGTGAAAAGCGGAACTTCCATGGCGGGGCCCGTCGTCACGGCCGCTGCCGCGATGATGTATTCGGTGAATCCGCAATATACGCCAAACGAGATCAAAACGGTTTTGAGGGAGACGGCGCTGGATATCGGCGAAAGCGGATTTGACGAAAAGACGGCGTCAGGACTGCTTCAGATTGAAGCGGCGGTAAAAAAGATAAGCCTTCCGCTCCCGTTTGTGGATGTGGCGAGAGGGAGCTGGTATTACGAGGATGTAAGGTACGTGTTTGAACAAGGCATCATGACCGGACTGAATGACTTTTTGTTTGGGCCGGAAGAGATCGTCAGCCGGGCGCAGTGCGCGGTGATCCTGCAGCGGATCGGCGGCGGGGAGGAAACGCAGTGGATGGAAGGACTGTACCCGGACGTAAAGGCGGACGCTTTCTATGCTTCCGCGGTCTCCTGGTGCGAGGAAAAGGGGGTCATGACCGGGTATGAAGATGGAAGATTCGGACCGGAGGACGAGCTTACCCGGGAGCAGTTTGTTACGGTGCTGTACCGCTACGGGAAAGCGATGGGAGAGGATCTGTCATGGGTGAAGGGATACGGAACTTTTCCGGATGCGAGGGATGTGAGTCCCTTTGCCGCGGATGCGATGAACTGGGCTGTGGACGCGGGCCTGATCACCGGCAGCCAGGGCAGACTCAGCCCGCATACGGGGATATCCCGCGCGGAGTGCGCCGCAATTCTCAGGAGATCTTCAGGCGGCGCGCAAACCAGTCTCTGACATAGGAAAAGGTATGAAGGATAAGCTCCGCCTCTATCCTTACATAGCGGGGCAGATGGGAAATCCGAAACGGGACCTTTTTTGTCCGCCCTGCGGCGGCGAGGCCTTCCTTCAGACCGTCCAGATAATCCCTGCCGAATCCTTTTTTCAGGAAAAAGAAATATTTCATGACAAAACCTGCAGACAGAGGCAGGAGGTTCAGGATCAGCTGCGGCAGGGGCATATTCTTATAGATCAGATAAACGCTGTTCCTGGAAGAAAGCTTTACCTTGAAGGAGTTGTACTTTGAGCCGCTTGTCCCGCTGCCTACGTGGTACACCAGGGCGGATGGACAGTAAAAATTCCGGTATCCGTATATTTTTGCGCGGTACCCGATATCGACGTCCTCCAGATAGGCAAAGTGCGCTTCGTCAAAGTATCCGATCTCCTGAAACGCCGATCTTCTATAGATCGCGGCCCCCGCGCATGCGGTAAAAATCTCGTCCGGCGCCGCGTAGAGATCCGCCGGCCTTCCGGCGCCGCGGCATACGGCCCAGCCGAGCAGCGTGTACAGATCGCCCGCGCTGTCGATCAGTTCGGGGCGGTACATCTGGATCATTTTGCTGCTCACGGAAAAAATCCGGGAAGATTTGCAGATCGCCTTTACCATCTCCTCCACGAAGCGCTCGTCCGCCGCCGTGTCGTTGTTCAGCAGAATGACGTAAGGGGTGGAGGCGCGGCGGATCCCTTCGTTCACCGCCCTGCTGAAACCGTAATTGCGATCCAGCGAAAGAACGGGAATTTCGGGATAATTTTCCGCCAAATATTCCAGGCTTCCGTCGGTGGAAGCGTTGTCCACGATCAAGATCTTAAAATTCTTATATGTCTGTGCCGCCAGGGAATCCAGGCAGGGTTTCAAAAAATGTTTTCCGTTGTAATTGGGAATAATGATGGTAACCGTCATATGCATCGCCCTCTGTTTTATGAAATCGTCTTTCGGCTCATTATAGCAGAAAAAAATGGATTTTGCCATTACTTGTTGCAAATATTACATTTGTCTGGCTGAAGTGTTAAGGAAATGTTAAGAAAAAGTATGAGGTTAAGGGTTGTCGATTTCCGGGATTTATTGTATGATAAATTGTAATGCAGTGTCTGAATTGATCAAATATAGAAGAAACAGGTGTCGGGATAGTGATAAAGGATTATCAGAAGTTTTTGAATAAAATACATGTGGCCGCGGATGCGATCGTGATCATTCTGTCCTATATAGCGGCGTGGTATCTGAGATTCAAAAGCGGGCTTTTTGAGTTGGATCCATGGTTTTATTCCCTGCGCGAATATATGAGGGCGCTGTATTTTATTGTGCCGGGATATCTGATCCTGTATTACGCGTTCCAGCTCTATACTCCCAAACGGATCCAGGGCAGACGGCTGGAGATCTGGCATGTGGTGCAGGCCAACGTCATCGGCCTGATGGCGTTCATTCTGGTTCTGTATGTGACAAAGCAGGCGGATTTCTCCAGAACAATGATTTTTATTTTCTTCTGCGTGAACGTCCTTCTCGAGATCCTTATGCGAAACGCATTGGTTTACGCGCTTCGGAGCATCCGGAAGAAGGGATATAACCAGAAGCATATTCTGCTGATCGGATACAGCCGGGCGGCGGAGCAGTATATTGACCGGATTTTGGCGCATCCGTCCTGGGGATACACCGTGAGGGGAATCCTTGCGGATAATATTCCGCGGGGGACGGAGTACAGAGGCGTCAGGGTGCTTGGGAGCATTGAGAATCTGACGATCGTCCTTCCGGAAAATAAACTGGATGAGATTGTGATCACCCTGGGTCTGGCGGAATACCACAAGCTGGAAAGGATCGTCGGTATGTGCGAGAAATCCGGAGTGCATACAAAATTCATCCCGGATTATAATAACATTATACCGACCAGGCCCTATACGGAGGATCTGCTGGGACTTCCGGTGATCAATATCCGCAACGTCCCGCTCAACAATATCTTAAACGCGTTTATCAAAAGGGGCGTGGATCTGTTCGGGGCGGTTGTGGCGCTGATCCTGTTTTCACCGGTCATGGCGGTGACGGCGCTCATGGTCAAGGCGACGTCGCCGGGGCCTTTGATTTTTAAGCAGGAGAGGATCGGGCGTCAGAATAAGCCGTTTTATATGTACAAATTCCGGTCGATGGTCGTACAGGACGAGACGGATGAAAAGGACCGGTGGACGACGCAGGATGATCCGAGGGTCACGCCGATCGGAAGATTTATACGAAAAACCAGTATCGACGAGCTTCCGCAGTTTGTCAATGTGCTGAAGGGGGATATGAGCCTGGTGGGACCGAGGCCGGAGCGTCCCCAGTTTGTGGAAAAATTCAGAGAAGAAATTCCAAGATATATGGTCAAGCATCAGGTGCGTCCCGGCATTACGGGATGGGCGCAGGTGAATGGGTACCGGGGGGATACTTCCATTCGCAGAAGGATCGATTACGACCTGTATTATATCGAGAATTGGACGCTTGGATTTGACTTTAAGATTATTTTGCTGACATTTTTTAAGGGGTTTATCAATAAGAACGCATACTAGGCCCTGACGGGGAGAGGGAATATGAATAGGAAAGAAACATCGGGGAGGAGAATGACGAGAGAGAAGCGCCTGAGAATGCGCCGCCGCAGAAGGAGGAGAAGGATTCTGGCGCTGATCGTCGAACTGATCGTACTTGCGGCGCTTTTGATCGCCGCGTATGTGATCATGAAGCTGAAGAAGGTGAATTTTCATTCTCTGGATGCGGACAAGCTGGAGGCTTACCGGGATACCGGGCCTTATACCAATATTGCGCTGTTCGGGCTGGATTCCAGGGAGGGGGAGATCGAGGGCGGCGTGCAGAGCGACTGTATCATGATCGCCAGCATTAACAATGAAACGGGCGAGGTGAAGATCGCCTCCGTTTACCGCGACACGCTTCTTCAGCAGGCGGACGGAAGTTACGAGAAGGCAAACGCCGCGTATAACCGCGGCGGCCCGCAGGAGGCCGTCAGCCTTTTAAACCGCAATCTGGATCTGGATATCCATAACTATGTCAGCGTGAATTTCAACGCTCTGGTAGATGCGATCGATCTTCTCGGAGGGATCGAACTGGATCTGACCGAGGAGGAGGTCTACTGGACGAACGGGTACTGCGCGGAGACTTCCCGGATCGTGGGGCATGAGACCACCGAACTGACGAAGGCCGGCCGGCAGACGCTGGATGGTATTCAGGCCGTGTCATATTCAAGGATCCGATATACGGCAGGGGATGATTTTAAACGTACCCAGCGGCAGAGAATTGTCCTGGAAGAAACCGCCAGGAAGGCGAAAAAGGCCGACCTGTTCACGTTAAGCAAGATTGTGGATCAGGTGTTCCCGCAGATTTCCACAAGTTTTTCCATTAACCAGCTGCTCGGGTTCGCCGCGCACGGGGCCGGTTATGAAATTACGGATATGAGCGGGTTCCCGTTTCAGGTGACCGCGTCCGAATCGGTTCTGGATCATTGGGGTTCCTACGTGGTGCCGATAGACCTGGCCGCAAATGTCCGGCAGCTCCACGCCTGGATGTTTGGGGAGGAAGATTATGTACCTTCGGAAAAGGTGACGGCAATAGGAAACGATATTATTTACCTGACGGGAGTTACAGCGGATTCGCAGGCGATCGATACGGATTTTGATTCGGACGAGGACGGCGCGGCCCAACAGACGGAAGAGTAGTTTTGAGACGCTCAGACAAAAACGAGGCATAGATCACCATGTGGGAAAAAGTCAGAGAAAACGGAATTGAATATGGAACGTACGTCTGTCTTTACTGGGTTAGTTTTTTAGTCTCCATGCGGGGAAACGATTATCTTTCAGGCGGTATTCTCATAGCTGAAGCAATTTTTTTATATCTTCGCTGGTACAAGAAGGACAGAAATCCGGTAGACATGAGGGGATTGTTTTCGCTTGCATGGGTCGGGGGACAGGGGATCGCATGCCTGAAACTCAGCAAATTACAGACGGACTGGCCGGTTCGGACATGGCTCTGCTTTTTCCTTGCGTTTCTGGGATTTGGGATCGGCTATATGATTTTCCGGGAGGAAAAAAACGGGGAAAACCGCCGCGGAAAGATTCAAAAGGACGAGGCGAAGGCCGGACGTCTCCTCGCGGGGATCGTCCTGCTTGCGGCCGTGTCCGCAGTCTGCTTTCTGATCGAGATGTTCATTGTGGGCTTTGTCCCGCTGTTCTCGGATGAACCGCACGCCTATTCCTTTTTTCACGTCTCCGGCGTTCATTATTTCACGGTCAGCTGCGTTTTGATTCCGGCGCTCACCGTACTCTATTTTCGGATCACAGAGTCTTTTTCAAAATTTCAGAAAGCCGCGCTTTTGCTGTCCAATCTGATTGCGGCGGCGATTCCGGTTCTGTGCGTTTCCCGGTTTCAGCTTCTGTTTGCGGTCGGGTTTGCTCTGGTCGTCTACATCCTCGTCTACCGAAAGGTGAAACTCCGTATGATCCTTTTGACGGCGGCTGTTATGGTTCCGGCCTATGTGCTTCTGACGGTCGCCCGAAATCATGACGTGGCATATCTGAACGGTATCTTTGAGATGAAGAACAGCCGGACGCCCATTTTTATCACTCAGCCCTATATATATGTAGCCAATAATTTTGAAAATTTTAACTGTCTGGTGGAACAGCTCCCCGCTTACGCGCACGGGCTTCGAATGCTGTTTCCGGCGGTTGCCCTGACAGGGCTGAAGTTCCTGTTCCCGCAGCTTACGCCGGGTACCGTGTATCTTACGAAGCCGGAACTGACTACGCTTACCATGTTCTATGACGCGTACTACGATTTTGGGATTCCGGGCGTGTTTTTGCTGGCCGTTCTTGTGGGAGCGGCGGCAAAGCGGATCGCGGAAAGCATAAAAAAGGACGGGAGTATTGTCGGCTATCTGGTGTACGGGCAGATGGCGATCTATCTTGGGCTTGCGTTTTTTACCACCTGGTTCAGCAATCCGACGACATGGTTCTGGTTTGGCATGACGGCTCTGCTGTATCTTCTGATATCATGGGATGAAGTGAAAACAAAAATAAAAAAGGCGGCGGAAAGAAAATGAATCGGACAGTAGACGTGATCATTCCGGCGTATCGTCCGGGAGCGGAATTTGCGGATTTAATCAGAAAACTGAATCATCAGAGCGTCCCGGTGCGTGCGATCTGCGTGATCCACACAAGGGGAGGGGAGTTTCCGGAAGAGGTTCTTCGAAGCCCCGGCGTTCGCGTGACTTATATCGCAAAGGAACAATTTGATCACGGCGGAACCCGCGATGCGGCGATACGGAAATCGGATGCGGACATTGTACTGTGTATGACGCAGGACGCCATGCCTGTCGACCGTTATCTGGTGGAGCGCCTGACAAAAGCGTTTGAGAGGGAAGATGTGGGAGCGGCGTATGCCAGACAGGTCCCAGCGAAGGACTGCACAGAGATCGAGAGATATACAAGAGCCTTTAATTATCCCCCCGACGACTGCGTGAAGGGAATGGAGGATATTGACGAGCTGGGAATCAAGACCTTTTTCTGTTCTAACGTGTGCGCCGCCTACCGGAGAGATGTGTACGAAAAGATCGGAGGGTTCGAGAAAAAAACAATTTTTAATGAGGACATGATCTATGCGGGGAAGATGGTAAAAGCCGGATACAAGATCGCATACTGCGCGGCAGCGGAGGTTGTCCATTCGCATAACTACAGCGGCGCGCAGCAGTTTCACAGGAATTTTGACCTGGCGGTTTCCCAGGTGCAGCATCCGGAGGTGTTTCTGGGCGTCCGCTCG
>CANRMH010000089.1 GCA_947631695.1 uncultured Lachnospiraceae bacterium
CGAAATGAGGAAGGCGCGTCGGCGAAGGACGCTGCGGTGGAGGGAGCCAGGCAGGTAGCGGGCGCCATTACAGCTTCTACCCTGACGACCATCTGCGTTTTTGTACCGATCATTTTTACAGAGGGTATGACCCGTCAGCTGTTTGTGGATATGGGGCTTACGATTGCGTTCTCTCTGCTGGCAAGCCTTTTGACAGCGGTGACGCTGGTGCCGATGATGTCGGCGGGAATACTCAAAAAGACAGAGGTGAAGGAGACAGCCTTTTTTGATAAGCTGAGACGGGGATACGCGGTTCTGCTCGGAAAGGCTCTGCGGCGAAAGGCCCTGGTTCTTCTGGGGGCGCTGGCGCTCCTGGTTCTGAGCGGTGTTCTGGCGGCGTCCAGAGGAACGGAATTTATGCCTCAGATGGAAAGCACGGAAGTCAGTATGACGCTGGAGATGGAGAAGGACAGTACGCTGGAAGAAACGGCGGCCGCTGCCGATGCAGTAATGGAACGCGTAGGACAGATAGAGGATATTCAGGATCTGGGAGGCATGATCGGGAGCATCGGGCTGACAGATTCCCGGACTGAGACAAACACGGCGCAGTTTTATGCGATCACAGCGGAGCATCCGAAGCTGTCAAACGCGGAATTAAAACGGGAAATTGAAACCGCCGTGAAAGACCTGGATGGAGAACTGACCGTGAACATGTCTTCCATGGATATGAGCGCGCTTGGAAATTCGGGGATCGTGGTGCAGATCAGGGGAAAAGAACTGGATACTCTGCAGCAGGTAGCCGCCGATGTAAAAGAGATCGTGAGCGGCGTGAAAGGGACGCAGAATGTCCTGGACGGAACAGAGGACAACGATGCGGAACTGAGAGTGATCGTGGATAAATCAAAAGCGGTCGCCCATGGCTTGACGGTCGCGCAGGTCTACCAGGAGCTGTACGCTAAGATTTCCGACACGCAGGCGGCAGCCGTCCTGTCCACGGACACGGACGATTATGATATCTATGTAAAAGTGAATGAGGATGAAAACATGAGCCGCGAGGATGTGAAAAATCTCACGATCCAGGCCGCGCAGCAGGACGGGACGACGGAGGAAGTCAGACTTGCGGACATTGCTGAGTTTGAGGACGCTTCCGGGCTGCGCGCGATCAGCAGGATGGATCAGAGCCGTTATATGTCGGTGACGGCTGAGATCCGTGACGGCGACAATATCGGGCTGGTCAGCAGCCGGATCAACCGCGCTCTGGAAAATTACGATGCGCCGGAGGGTTATGAAATCCGGATGGCGGGCGAGGACGAGACGATCAATGAGGCAATGAGGGAAGTTCTGAAGATGCTGGTTCTGGCGATCGTATTCATGTACCTGATCATGGTAGCCCAGTTCCAGTCTCTGCGGTCTCCTTTCATCGTCATGTTTACCGTGCCGCTGGCCTTCACAGGCGGTCTGCTGGGACTGTGGCTGACCGGATCGGCGGTGAGCGTGGTTGCCATGATCGGTTTTGTGATGCTTTCAGGCATTATTGTAAATAACGGGATTGTATTTATAGACTATACGAATCAACTTCTGGAAGGAGGTATGACACAGAGGGAAGCTTTAATAGAAGCGGGAAAGACGAGACTTCGCCCGATCATTATGACGGCCCTTACGACCATTCTCGGATTGCTGACTATGGCGCTGGGCGTAGGAATGGGCGCGGGGATGGTGCAGCCAATGGCGATTGTAACAATAGGAGGTCTGTCGTATGGGACGCTGCTTACGTTGTTTGTAGTTCCATGTATTTTTGATTTATTCCATAAGAGAGAGAAAGCCAGGCTGATAGAGGGAATGTCAGAGCAGACCGAGGAGCAGATGGAGAAAGGATGAATTTATGATTGACAGAGCAATCGAATTTGCCACAAAAGCACATGCGGGACAGTTTCGAAAAGGAACCATGCGTCCCTATATTGTACACCCGGTTGAAGTTGGAGATATTGTTGCGTCTATGACGACGGATGAGGAGGTTATCAGCGCGGCCGTACTGCATGATACGATTGAGGACTGTATGGGAGTGACAGAAGAATTGCTTGCCAGGGAGTTTACACCCAGAGTTGCACGTATGGTAGCGCAGGAGAGCGAGGATAAGACCAAGAGCTGGACGGATCGGAAGGAGACGACGATCCGGCATATCAAGGATGCGCCCCAGGAGGTACAGATGATCGGCCTTGCGGATAAGCTGTCCAATATGCGAGATATTGACAGGGATTATCCTCTCGTGGGGGAAGCGCTGTGGAAGCGTTTCCGGATGAAAGATAAAAGAATGATCGGATGGTACTACAAAGGAGTCCGGGACGCGCTGGAAAAGGTGTTTTCCGGTATTCCGGCTTACGAGGAGTATTGCCGTCTGATCAAGAAAAATTTTGGGTAGAGTTTTATTTCCGCGAGCAGACGAAAAACAAGCGGGTCATGCCCCGCGGCTTGCTCGGGGTATTTGACTTTGTCAGGGGTAAGGTGCAAGGAGAGAACAAATGATTATCAGCGCGAGCAGAAGGACAGATATTCCGGCGCTGTATCCGGAATGGTTCGTGAACCGGTTACTGGAAGGCGAGGTGCTGGTTCCAAATCCATATAACAGAAAAAAGGTCAGCCGTATTGAGCTGTCCCCAAAGGTGGTGGACTGTATTGTCTTCTGGACCAAAAATCCCGAGCCGATGCTTCCGTATCTGAAAATGATCGATCTGCTGGATTATCAGTATTATTTCGAGATGACCATAACGGATTACGGCAGGGAGATGGAACCGAGCCTGCCGTCGGTCGAGGAGTCGATCGCGTCGTTTATTCTGCTGAGCGAAAGGATCGGAAAAGAGAGGATAGATTTCCGGTTTGATCCGATCATCCTGAATGAAGATTATCCGCTGTCCTGGCATCTGGAAAAATTCGACATGATGTGCCGTTGGCTCCACCGCTACACGACCCGCTGTATCATCAGCTTCGTGGACCATTATAAGGGCTGCCCGTTTCTTGAACCGGAGGAGGAAGAGATGCGCGGGGCGGCAAAAGAACTGGCTAAAATCGCGGCGAAATACGGACTTCCTCTGTACACCTGCGCGGAGAAAATCGATTTAAAACAATATGGGATCAATCATGCCGCGTGTATCGATCCTGAGAAGATCCGCCAGCTGACGGGGTACAAGCTGGATATCGGAAGGGACAGTTCGCAGCGGAAGGAATGCAACTGCTGCAAGAGCATCGATATCGGGATGTATGACACCTGTATTCACGGGTGCAAATACTGCTACGCAACGGGGGGAGGCAGGAACGCCGGGAAAAAATATAAGCTCCACAATCCGTCCTCTCCGATCCTGATCGGACAGCTAAAGGGAGATGAGACGATTGTAGGAAAGCAGGTGCGTTCCAATCGGGATACGCAGTTATCGCTGTTTGATTTTATGTCTGACTGAGAAGATAAAAAGAGGGACGGGTCTTTTGGAGGATCCGTCCCATGATTATGGAATCGGAGGAAAAAGAGATGGATCATTTGATTTTCAGCCTGAACGCGGTAGTCCCCGTCTTTCTGCTGATGATGCTGGGCCTGCTGTTTCGGAAGCTGGGATGGATCGACGAGGAATTTGCGTCGAAGATGAATAAATTTGTGTTTCTCGTGCCGCTGCCGGTACTGGTATTCAAGGATCTGGCAACCGTGGATTTCGCCGAGGTGTGGGATATGCGCTTTGTGGGATTCTGCTTTGCCGTTACGGTGGTCTGCATCCTGATCACGGTGGCGCTCTCTTTGCTCTGGAAGGACAGATCTATCCGGGGGGAATTTATCCAGGCTTCCTACCGGAGCAGCGCGGCCCTGCTTGGCATCGCGTTCATTCAGAATATCTATGGGACGGCGGGGATGGCGCCCCTGATGATCATAGGGAGCGTGCCTCTCTACAATATGATGGCGGTGCTGGTGTTGTCCTTCTTCCAGCCGGGACATAAGGGACTGGATCGAAGACTGGTCCTTCGCACACTGAAAGGGATTCTTACTAATCCGATTATTATCGGGATCGCCGCGGGACTTCTCTGGTCGGCGCTTCGGATTCCGATGCCGCATATTATGGAAAAAACGGTGGACAGCGTCGCCGGGGTGGCATCTCCGATGGGACTGATGGCGATGGGGGCTGCCTTTGACATCAAAAAAGCGTCCGCGAAGGCCGGACTGGCCATGATGGCGTCCTTCCTGAAACTGATCGGATTCTGCGCGGCCTTTCTGCCGGTTGCCGTCCGGATGGGCTTCCGGGAGGAGAAACTGGTCGCCATTCTGGTCATGCTGGGATCCGCGACGACGGTCAGCAGCTTTGTGATGGCGAAAAACATGGGGCATGAGGGGACGCTGACGTCCAGTACGGTCATGCTGACGACGCTCTGCAGCGCGTTCACCCTGACCGGGTGGCTGTATCTTTTGAGGAGTCTGGGATATATTTAGAGGGAAAGTGTCGAATAATGCAAATGAATGAAAAATATTCATGTAATTTAATGTAAATATTGATAAAAAACACGCTGATATTTACATGAACATCTGTTATCCTATAAGTGACTGCTGAAAGGAGAGCCGCTTATGTACCGGAAAATCATGATGTTTTTGGAAACGTGGAAGGAAAGCAAACACCGCAAGCCGCTGATCCTGCAGGGAGCAGGGCAGGTCGGCAAGACTTATTCCATTTTGGAGTTTGGGCGCACACACTATGAGAACGTGGCGTATTTCAACTTTGAAACCAATCCGAAGTTATCGGAAACTTTTAATGAAACCAGAAAGTCAAGAGACGCTGGGATGTTTCAGAACAGGAGGAACACATTATGATTAGAAAGATCATCAAAATCGATGAGGAAAAGTGCAATGGCTGCGGTATCTGCGCTGACGCCTGCCACGAGGGCGCGATCGGTATTGTTGACGGCAAGGCGAAACTGCTTCGGGAGGACTACTGCGATGGACTTGGGGACTGTCTTCCCGCCTGCCCGACGGGAGCGATTACTTTTGAGGAACGGGAAGCTTTGACGTACAATGAAGAGGCGGTACAGGCGGCAAAGCAGGCAAAAGCTTCGCAAGAACTGCCTTGTGGCTGCCCTGGAACCGCTGCAAAGGCCATTCATCGCGAAGAAGCGCAGACTGAGAATATGACCGTCCGCAGCAGGCTGTCCCAGTGGCCGGTGCAGATCAAGCTGGCTCCTGTAAACGCGCCTTATTTTAACGGTGCAGATTTGCTGATCGCCGCCGACTGCACCGCTTACGCTTACGGCAACTTCCATCATGATTTTATCAGGAACAGAATCACCCTGATCGGCTGCCCGAAGCTGGATATGGTGGACTATACCGGGAAACTGACGCAGATCATCGCCGGGAATGATGTCAGGAGCGTGACCGTCGTCCGTATGGAGGTCCCCTGCTGCGGCGGTATCGAAAACGCGGTAAAGCAGGCGCTTCAGGACAGCGGGAAGTTTATCCCGTGGAGCGTTGTGACGATTTCCACAGACGGTCAGATCCTCGGATAATCAGAGAGGAGATGATCATGCCAAACGATGATCATCTCCCCAGAGACATATCTGAGCCGGAATTGGCATCAGGGATTTTATTTCTTCGTCTCCGATTGAAATTCTTCAAAATATTCTTCCGCTTCTTCCGGCTTCAGATCAAATAATTTCATTAGTTTCTCCAGAATGCGTTCTTTGGGGAGGCGGTCATCCAGGCTGCTTAAAATCAAGCCTTCGATCCTGCCTTCAGTTCTGCCCTCTTCCCGAATCATCCTCATATGTTTCTCTTCGTCATATTCATATAGTGTCACTTTCTTCGCCTCCGCTCGATGCAGGCTCAGGAATTCCGCAAGAATTCCTTCCTGTATGCACTCGGTGATCGCACGTTCCACTGCCTCATTCAGCGGCATCTTCTCCGCATAATCCCGGACGCGGGCTGTGAAATCCGTATAGCCCCGCAGCGTCCGGCATGCATCCATGATCGGTTGGTTATAGCCCCGGTTGATGTTCAGCACCACCGCTTTTAATTCCAGCCACGGCGTCTCCTCCGGAATCTCGAACAGATCGGACAGATAAAGTTCCTGCCTCTCCGGCCGCTTCTGTCTCCCGTTATAGAATACGAGGAACCGCGGCGGCGGGATCCGTACCCTTTCATTTCCGTAGATGTTCTCGTCCTTCGTCATCCCCGCATACAGTTCGGACACGTACAGAAGATACCGAAGCGGCAGGTTCGGGCTGTAGGTGGACTGATGCTCGTACAGTGAGAGCCGGGAGTCGATCAGGAATGAGATATCATTGTGCATGGCCATGTAGATGGCGTTCCTGAGTGTATTCACTGTCAATAGTTCCGGATCTGTGTAATGCGTCCGGTTGACCGCATTGTACAGATTGAGCAATTCCCTTTTGTCGCTGAAAATCATCTCAAACAGCCGCGACTTGTAAATGCGGTTGGCCGGCGTCTGCTCCGATACGGCTGTCCCTCCGGATACTGTTGTCGTTGGCTTTTCAGACGCAATTGCTTGTCTTGTCGTCTTTTTTTCAACCATGAATAACCTCCTTTTTTACACAGAGGTTTCCGCTATCCGCATTTCCTTCCGGTCGGTATATTTGCCGCCGAATCCGGCAAGTCTCCGGAAATCCCCTGCCTGATGATTGGTGTAAAGCATTGGATTTCCGTCAGATATTCGAGAGCTTTCAGATGCGTTCCCGCAAGATAATAAGAAATAGAATGCCTTTTCTGCATGTTAACATAAAACAGAAGGGGAGTCAAGATAATTTTGCAGATTCTTATTTTTCCCGAAAGAAAATGCCACTGCTTCTTGGACTCAGCGGGGTGTGGCTGGCGCTTCCCTGCGCGGAGTGCATCGTGACGATCGCTGCATTTGTGTGCGTTTGTGTGCGCTGCGGCGTGTTAGTGTAAAATTATAGTTGGCAAAAATAACGGGAAGAAGCCGAAACCTCTTCCCAATCATACAGTTTTTCTTTA
>CANRMH010000090.1 GCA_947631695.1 uncultured Lachnospiraceae bacterium
TCCAGGTTTGTCATCTCCGTCATCTTTTTCTGCATCCAGTTCAGGTTTGCCGACTCTTTGCCGATGATCCCGCTGATATCGCACATGGTCACATGACGGAACCCATACCGGAGCAGGAGCTTCGTGATGGCGATGCCTGCGGAACCCGCGCCGTTTACAACCACGCGCGAGTCTTCTTTATTCTTTCCCGTCACCTTCATTGCGTTGATGATACCGGCCAGGACGACGATCGCCGTACCGTGCTGGTCGTCGTGAAAAACAGGGATGTCCAGCAGTTCCTTCAGACGTTCCTCGATCTCAAAGCAGCGGGGAGCGCTGATGTCCTCGAGGTTGATTCCGCCGAACGCCGGAGCGATATTTACGACTGTCCGTATGATTTCCTCCGTGTCCTGCGTATCCAGACAGACGGGAACCGCGTTGACGCCGCCGAATTCCTTGAAGAGTACGGCTTTTCCCTCCATAACCGGCAAAGCCGCGTGCGCGCCGATATTTCCCAGGCCGAGAACCGCGCTCCCGTCGGACACCACGGCTATTGTGTTTGCCTTCATCGTATAGGTATAGGCCGCTTCTTTATCTTCGGCAATCACCCTGCAAGGCTCCGCTACCCCGGGGGTGTAGGCGATGGCCAGATCCTCGCGGGTACTGACGTGGGCTTTTGCGGTAATCTCAAGTTTTCCGTTCCATTGTTTATGCATTTGAAGGGCTTTTTCGTTCGTTGTCATATTTGTATCACCTTTTCTTTCTCTATTTTTAAAAAAGTACTTTAAAAAAATGATCTTGTGTAGTATAATACTTGCATATTTCATTGAAGTCAAGTCAGACTGTATTTCCCGACAGGTGCAATTGGACAAAATAATCGGACAAAATTATGAAAGGATCAAATAAAAGAAATGAGAGAAAAATATGAATCCCTTCCTCTGGCGGTATTGAAAGATCTTGCGAAGGCCAGAGGGATCAGAGGAATCTCCGCGATGAAAAAAAAGGAACTGATCGAGCGCATGCTGGAAGAAGATGAGAAGGACAAGGCGGAGAAAGAGGAGCAGGACAAAACGGAAAAAGACAGAAGGCCCAGAACGCAGACTGTGCGAAGGACAGAGACGAAAGCGGAATCGCAGAAGAGTCTGGACGACCAGGTCAAAGAACTGTCTGCAAATACGGGCGACAAGGATATCCATGATATCGACCGCCTGGACAGCGGGGTTACGGCAAATGGAATTCTGGAGGTGCTGCCGGATGGCTACGGGTTCATCCGCTGTGAGAATTATCTGCCGGGCGAGAACGACGTCTACGTGTCTCCGTCCCAGATCCGGCGGTTTAATCTGAAGACGGGCGACATTCTTGAGGGCAATACCCGGATTAAGACGCAGCAGGAGAAATTCAGCGCGCTTCTGTATCTGACCAGGATCAATGGGATTCATCCCATGGCGGCTGCGAAACGTCCGAATTTCGAGGATCTGACCCCTGTTTTTCCAAACGAGAGGCTGTCTCTTGAAAGCGGAAGGAGCAGCACGGCGATGCGGATCATGGATCTGATCTCCCCGATCGGGAAAGGCCAGCGCGGTATGATCGTATCCCCGCCGAAAGCGGGTAAGACAACCCTGCTGAAGCAGGTGGCCCTGTCCGTTCGGAAAAATAATCCGGAGGTGCATCTCCTGATCCTCCTGATCGACGAACGACCGGAGGAGGTTACGGATATCAAGGAGGCTATTGAGGGAAGAAATGTGGAAGTGATCTATTCCACCTTCGACGAGCTGCCGGAGCATCACAAGAGGGTGTCCGAGATGGTGATCGAACGCGCGAAGCGCCTGGTGGAACATGGAAAGGACGTCATGATCCTTCTGGACAGCATCACGCGCCTTGCGAGAGCTTACAATCTGACGGTCCCGCCGTCAGGGAGAACGCTGTCCGGAGGTCTGGATCCGGCGGCTCTTCACATGCCGAAGCGCTTCTTTGGAGCGGCCCGTAATATGCGGGAAGGAGGGAGCCTTACGATCCTGGCGACAGCGCTTGTCGATACGGGAAGCAAGATGGACGACGTGGTGTATGAGGAATTCAAGGGGACCGGCAATATGGAACTGGTTCTTGACCGCAAATTGTCGGAGAAGCGCATGTTCCCGGCAATCGATATTCCCAAGTCCGGTACCCGCAGGGAGGATCTGCTTCTGACCAGGGAAGAGCAGGAGGCGGTGGACTCCATGAGAAGAGCGTGGAACGGGATGCGGGCGGAGGAAGCGGTGGACAATATATTAAATATGTTTTCCCGCACGCGCAACAACGGCGAGCTGGTTCAATTAGTAAAAAAGACAAAATTTATATAGACAGAAAAAAACTTATGTGATACAATTAAAAAGCTGTTTAGAAAAAAGAATCTTATATTGCGCTTTGCGCAAAGAGAATAAAGAAGAGGTGAAAATCATGAAAGAAGGAATCCATCCTAAATACCAGCAGGCAACTGTGACCTGCAACTGCGGGAACACATTTGTAACGGGATCCACGAAAGAGGATATTCATGTAGAAATCTGCTCCAAATGCCATCCGTTCTACACAGGGCAGCAGAAATCTGCGCAGGCCCGCGGCCGTGTTGACAAGTTTAATAAAAAATACGGATTGGACAAATAGTACGACGGATCTGAGGTTGAGATTTTTACGAATCTCAACCTTTTCTGCGATATGGGAAAACCTTTTTATAAACAGGAGCGGATGCTATGAAGTCATCGAACATTGGAGGACAGGCGGTTCTGGAAGGAATTATGATGAAAAACCAGGATCAGTACGCGGTAGCTGTCAGAAAGCCGGACGGGGAGATCGAGGTTTCGAAGGGAATCTACCACAGCGTCGTGGGGCGGAGGATATGTCTGCTTAGAATCCCTTTTGTCAGGGGCGTGTTTCAGTTTGTCGATTCCCTGGTGCTGGGCGTTAAGACCATGACGTACTCGGCGGACTTCTATGAGGATGAGGAGCGCGCAACGCCCGTTAAAGAGGAGGAGAAGAGGAAGCAGGAGAGACAGGAAAAGTGGATGATCCGCGGTACGGTCTTTTTTTCTGTGTTGATGGCCGTAGGGATCTTTATGCTGCTTCCGTATTTTTTGTCCGGTCTCCTGAAGCCGGCGATCCCCTCCTACAGCGCCAGGCTGTTTGTGGAGGCGGCCGTGAGGATCGTAATTTTCCTTCTCTACATTTTTTTGATTTCCAGGGTAAAAGATATACAGAGGACGTTTATGTATCACGGGGCGGAGCATAAGTGCATTAATTGTATCGAACATGGACTTCCGCTTACGGTGGATAATGTCAGGATCAGTTCCAGACAGCACAGGCGCTGCGGAACGAGTTTCCTTTTCTTTGTTCTTGCGATCGGAATCCTTCTTCTGTTTTTGATTCAGGTAAAGTCTCCCCTGATGAGGGTGCTGGTGCGCATCGCCCTGGTGCCTGTGATCGCCGGGATCTCCTATGAGGCGCTCAGGCTGGCGGGCAGCAGCGAAAACTGGCTGGTCCGTCTGTTCAGCAAGCCGGGACTCTGGATACAGAGGCTGACGACAAAGGAACCTGACGATGACATGATCGAGGTGGCGATCTGCGCCGTGGAGGCGGTGTTCGACTGGAGGTCATATGAAGCAGAGAATTTTGGCGCTTAGAGACGCCTGGGAGGAAGGAACGAAACGTCTCGGCGGCGCGGGAATCGACGAGGCAAGACTGGATGCGTGGTATCTGTTGGAATGGGCCGCGAAGATAAGCCGGGAGGCATATTATCTGGATCCCTTGCAGAAACTGGGGGAGAAAGAGGCGGAAAGATACCGGCAGGCGATAGAAAGGCGCGCGTCGCGGATCCCTCTCCAGCATATTACCGGAGAGCAGGAGTTTATGGGACTTAAGTTTCTGGTTGACGGGAATGTCCTCATACCCAGGCAGGATACGGAAATCCTCGTGGAAACCGTTCTGAACGGGATGAGTACCGGGATGAGGGTGCTGGATATGTGTACCGGTTCCGGATGTATCGCGGTCAGTCTTGCAAAACTGGGGAAAAAGAGCGGGAGAGTGAATGGAAAAAATCGTTTTGCCGCAGCCGACGTTTCCTGTGAGGCTCTCAAAGTTGCCCGGGAAAACGCCCGTATGCACGGGGTGGATGTGGAGTTCTTTCTGAGCGACCTGTTTGAGAGCGTCGAGGGACGATTTGACTGTATCGTGTCAAATCCGCCTTATATCAGGACGAGAGAGATCGAAAAACTGCAGGAGGAGGTCAGGCTTCACGATCCGCGCGCCGCGCTGGACGGGGGAGAGGACGGCCTTTATTTCTACAGAAGAATTGTCCGGGACGCCGCTTTCCATCTGGAAGACGGAGGACTTCTGGCGTTTGAGACAGGGTGCGATCAGAGCGCAGCCGTAGCCGGGCTGATGGAAGAAGCGGGATATGCGCGGATTGAAACGAAGCGGGATCTGGCGGGACTTGACCGGGTAGTGACCGGCCGCCTCGCTGTTCGGAAAACATGGGAACCGGATATTGGGAGGAAAAAGGATGTTTGATAAATTAGAGGATTTGCTGATTCGATACGAGGAGATTATGAGCGAACTGCAGGAGCCGGACGTAGTGAACGATCAGGCGAGGTTCCGCACGCTCATGAAAGAACAGAATGATCTGGCTCCGATCGTTGAAGCGTACAGGGAATACAAGGCGTGTAAGCAGGCGATCGAGGACAGCCTCTCGATGCTTGAGGAGGAATCGGACGAGGAAATGCGGGAACTCGCGAAGGAGGAACTGAACGCGTCAAAGAGCAGGGTGGAGGCTCTCGAGCAGGAGATGAAGATCCTGCTTCTGCCGAAGGACCCGAACGACGACAAGAATGTCATTGTGGAAATCAGGGCTGGCGCCGGCGGAGACGAAGCGGCCCTGTTTGCGGCCGAGATCTACCGGATGTACGTACACTACGCCGAGGGGCGGAGATGGCGCAAAGAGATGATCTCCGTCAATGAAAACGGGATCGGGGGATTCAAGGAAGTAGTTTTCATGATTACCGGGCAGGGCGCGTATTCCCGGCTGAAATACGAAAGCGGCGTACACCGCGTGCAGCGTGTGCCGGAGACGGAGAGCGGCGGCCGGATCCACACCTCCACCGTTACGGTAGCGATCATGCCGGAGGCGGAGGAAGTGGATGTGGTGATCGATGAGAAGGATATCCGGATCGATGTGATGCGCGCCTCCGGAAACGGGGGCCAGTGCGTCAATACGACGGATTCCGCTGTGCGTCTGACGCATTATCCCACCGGTATCGTGATCTACAGCCAGACGGAGAAATCCCAGCTCCAGAATAAGGAGAAGGCGTTCCGTCTCCTGAGATCCAAGCTGTACGAGCTGGAACTGGAAAAACAACAGAATTCGGAGGCTGAAGCCAGAAGAAGCCAGATCGGGACGGGGGACCGTTCCGAGAAGATCCGAACCTATAATTTCCCGCAGGGACGGGTTACGGATCACCGGATCAAGCTGACGCTTCACAGGCTGGATTCCGTGTTGAACGGGGATCTGGACGAGATCATCGACAGCCTGACGGCTGCGGACCAGGCCGCGAAACTGGCGAATATGAACGGGAATTAAGGTGTAAATATGGTTGAGACAGAGTTCAGAAAGGCAGAACTGAAAGACAGAGAACTGATCTCGGGTTACCTGAAGCATCACACGGGGCGGAGCTGTGAGAAGACGTTTGCGAATATTTATCTGTGGGCAAGGTTTTATCATGTGGACTTTGCTGTGATTGAGGACGCGCTGGTTTTCAGAAGCCGGGACGGGGAGCGGCAGGCGTTTACTTTTCCGGTGGGGAAGGAGCGCAGTGTCAGGAAAGCGCTGGAGGTTCTGATGCGTTACTCCGAGGAGTGCGGGAAACCGTTTTCGATGTACTGCGTAACGCCGGGAGAATTTGAATTGCTGGATCAGTGGTATCCGGACAGATTTGAGATCGCCTACAACGACGACGCCGCGGACTATGTGTACGAGTCGCAGAAGCTGGCTGCGTTATCCGGAAAGAAGCTGCACGGGAAGAAAAACCACTGGAACAAATTTATGACGGTTTACGGGGGACGATGGAGTTACGAGCCGATGAGTCCGGATAATCTGGAGGATTGTTTCCAGATGGCTCTGGAATGGAGAAATCAGAACGGCTGCGAGGAGGACGAAGAAAAAAACGCGGAGATCTGCGTGACATTAAACTCGCTCCGCCTGTTTAGGGAGCTGAAGCTGACCGGCGGGATTTTGAAGGTGGACGGGAAAATCGTGGCGTTTACGATCGGGGAGCCTCTGTGCGAGGATACGTTCGTGGTGCATATTGAGAAAGCTTTTGCGGATATCCCGGGAGCCTACACAGTGATCAACCAGCAGTTTGTGGAACATGAGTGTATGAATTACAAATATGTGAACCGCGAGGAGGATACCGGCGCGGAGGGGCTGAGAAGGGCGAAACGCTCCTACCATCCGGTATTTATGGTAGAAAAAGGCATAGTAACGGAAAAAATAAAGAGACAGGAGTGAGAAAGATGATAGCGGAAAAGATGAAAGGAATGGTGGCGAACAGTTCAGCGATCCGCGCGATGTTTGAGGAGGGCAACCGCCTCGCGCAGATTTACGGCGCCGAAAATGTTTATGATTTCAGCCTGGGCAATCCGAATGTGGCTGCGCCCGAGGCGGTGAAGAAAGCGATCCTTGAGCTTCTCGACGAGGAAGACCCGGTCGTTCTGCATGGATACACGAACAGCAACTGCGGGTATGAGGACGTCAGGCGGACGGTGGCGGAATCTCTGAATGAACGGTTCGGTACATCCTTTGAGGGAAAGAACATTGTAATGACGGTCGGCGCGGCGGGCGGTCTAAACGT
>CANRMH010000091.1 GCA_947631695.1 uncultured Lachnospiraceae bacterium
AATAAAAAAAGCAAGGAAAACCTTGCAAAATAAGGAAAATTTTTATTTAGCAAGCATTAGGAAGTGGCAAACTCGGGTCGTTCCTGCCGGAGCCATCTACCGCAAAAAACACACGCGCGCCGGAGCCATCGCCGGCATGTCCGCCGGAACGGTATTTATGACGATCCTCGGATGTTTCCTGAACGCATACCTTCTCCTTCCCGCTTATGCGAAAGCGTTTGAGCTTCCGATGGACGCGCTGATCGGGATGGGAAGCGCGGTGAACGGCCATATCCACAGTCTGTTTACCTTCGTTTTATTTGCCGTGGCTCCGTTCAATCTGCTGAAGGGCATTCTGGTATCGCTGATCGTATTTTTGATCTATAAAAAAATAAGCCCCATCCTGCGGATGCGGTGACGGATCAGGACGGCAAACGCAAAAAGGGATCATTACAGAGTCCGCTCTGTTTTCTTGAAAACAAAAGCGAAACATGTTATAATAGATAAAAATATGCGAATTTTATCTAACGCAAAGGAGATCGTCAGGAAAATGAACGGCGCCCGGGAACTGTCAAAACAGCAGCAGAAATCAAAGGAAACAAAAGCCAGGATCTTCCATGCAGCCAAGGCAATTCTCCAAAAAAAAGGATATGAAGCGCTGTCGATCAAGAATATCTGCGAGGAAGCCCATGTTTCCAACGGGAGCTTCTATCATCATTTTAAGACAAAGGACGATCTCCTCTCCTACTATATCGAAGAACAGCCAAGCATAAATCCGGATCTTCTGGACCTTCCCGCCAACGCCGAGGAGGCCAAGTCCGCGATCATCCAGGTATATCTGAACTACGTACAGTACTGCCGGGAGCTTGGCGTTTCTTTTATGTCCAATTATTATACCCCAAAAAATCAGTCCCTGAATCCGGCGATCCGGACAGAGCGCCCCTACCCGATCGTCACAGTCCAAAATTATCTGCAAAAAGCGATCGAAGCCGGCGTTCTTCATCCGGATCTCCCTCTGGAAAACATCACTACCGACATCCGCATGATCGTCATCGGAAACGTATTTGAGTGGTGTCTGAAAGACGGAAAGGCAGATTTCGAAGGGAATATGAAGCGCTCTCTGGAAATCTACCTGGACGGGCTGATGTGAAAAAGCGGCGCTCTGCAGGCCGGTCATTTCACCTGACAGCCGCCCCATTCCACTACGGTAAATCCTCTTCGCTTTGGGGACGCAAGCGTCTGCGCGGGGATAGCTTTCGCGCTGTCCAAAGGTTTCCACGCCATAAATACCCGCAGCAGGGTATCCGGAGCCGGGTCGATGGACAGCTGAGCCGCCCGGGTGTAAGCGTCAGACTGGAAGGATATCAGGTTGTAAGGATTCCCCTGCATCTGCGGCAGCCAGTAAACAATAAACTCATTGGCCTCCCGACGGGTGAGTCCCAACCGGGCCAGCGCTTCCTCCAAAAAAGCGGCGGTATCGCTTCCGGCCACACAGAATCCCCGGGAAAAATCGTATTCCACATCATCCGTACCCTCCCAGTAAAGATAGCTGTAAGTTTTTCCATCTTCATCCTTCAGCGTACCGTCAGGGCGGGCAGTAACCCGCCATCCGTCATCATAGGCAGGGTAGGTGCAGCTCAGCTCGCCGGCATAATTCAGTTTCACCGTAACATCCGATTCCCTCTCCGGATAGAGGTAAATGACAGGTTTTTCAGCATCAACATCATCAAAAATATCCTCATCTTCATCCCGGCAGCCCCCGAGGCAGAATATGCAGGCCAGCGCCGACAAAACTACAAAAAACCGTTTCATACCTGATTTCTTTTTCATCATAAAATCCTCCTTTCAGATCTCAGCTGATTCTTTTCCTATACTAATAAGAGTCTTAAACCGATTGAAATGTTGCATCCCAGCGTACCCGCCCCAAAAAAAATCTCGCCTGCGCGATCCCGCAGTGCGTTTTGGTGTCTTTTGACGCGTTGGTTAACGCTTGACTTTCGTGTCGTTATCTGCGAACGCAAGAGAAAACCTCGAATCCGCTTCGCTCCTTCTCGGTCATCTCTTGCGTTCCTATGAACAAGTCCGCATAAAAATAGAATCTCGCCTGCGAGATTCTCCGCCTGCGGCGGGTCGCGTCAGCGGCATCTTCCCATTCGCCGCAGTGCGATCCCGCGGAGCGTTTTTTGTTTCATAGGGAACGAAGTTTCCTATGAAATAACAAAAGCTCCACGAATGCAAGCATTCGGGAGCTTCGTATATGCGTCCTTGTCCGCAGATAACTGCTTATCTCTTTGAAAACTGCGGCGCGCGGCGTGCGGCTTTGAGGCCGTACTTCTTACGCTCTTTCATACGCGGATCGCGCGTCAGATATCCGGCTTTCTTAAGGATCGGCCTGTAATCAGGATCGGCCTGAAGCAGCGCTCTCGCGATACCGTGGCGGATCGCTCCCGCCTGTCCGGTGTAGCCGCCTCCTTTTACATTTACAAGCACATCGAATTTTCCTTCCGTATCTGTCGCAACCAACGGCTGGCGAACGATCACTTTCAATGTCTCCAGTCCGAGATAATCATCCATATCTCTCTTATTTATTGTAACTTTCCCGGTTCCGGGTACCAAATATACTCTTGCGATTGATTTTTTTCTTCTTCCGGTTCCATAAAATTTTGCTGCAGCCACTTTTATATCCTCCCTTCGGCTTTCCTAATTAAAATTTCAGTTCTTCTGGCTTCTGAGCCTGGTTCTTATGCTCTGGTCCAGCGTATACATGAAGTTTCTTAATCATAGCTCTGCCCAAAGGTCCTTTTGGAAGCATTCCCTTCACCGCGAGTTCGATCACCTTTTCCGGCTTCTTGCTCATCATCTCGGCCAGAGTCGTCTCACGCATCCCGCCTACGTATTCGGAGTGGCTATAGTAAATCTTCTGGCTCATCTTCCTGCCTGTTACTTTGATCTTCTCCGCATTCACAACAATTACATAGTCGCCCGTGTCAACGTGCGGTGTGAATTCCGGTTTGTTCTTTCCTCTCAAAATCTTGGCTACTTCTGACGTCAGACGTCCCAGCGTCTGTCCCGCGGCATCCACTACATACCATTTTCTCTCAATCTTGTCCGGATTGGCCATATAAGTTTTCATTGGTCTTACTTACCTCCTGATGAATCACTGTGTTCTTTCAAAGCGTATCATAATCTTCTATCGAAATCAGCTGCCTCCGGGGCTTTGGAGCAAACTGTTTCTCCTTTCGTCATACCGCTATATTATATTATACGCCTCCGTGCGTGTCAACCGCTTTTTCTGTATTTTTCCTGAAAACAGCTAAAATTCTTGTCCCTTTCTTCAACTCATGGTACAATAAATGGCGCTGGCGCTTTGGCGGCGCAAACCCGCGCGCGCCCGGCACAGACAAACAGAAAAAGAGAGGGCTTACTATGTGGATTTATCACAGTATATTTTATCAAATCTATCCGATCGGTTTCTGCGGAGCCCCCGTACATAACGACGGACAGACGGTTCCGCGGATCCTGAAAATCAGGGACTGGAGCGGTTATCTGGAAGACCTCGGCGTAAATTCC
This sequence comes from uncultured Lachnospiraceae bacterium, assembly GCA_947631695.1. Classification (GTDB taxonomy): domain Bacteria; phylum Bacillota; class Clostridia; order Lachnospirales; family Lachnospiraceae; genus Claveliimonas. The sequence continues at coordinate 3,550 of CANRMH010000091.1, forward strand.
CTGATCCTGAACCCGATTTTCGAATCCGACAACCACGGTTACGACACCAGGGATTTTCGCGCCGTCGACTGCAGGCTGGGAACCAACAGGGACTTTGCCGACGTCTGCCGGGACCTGCATCTGCATCACATAAAAATTGTCCTGGACGGCGTATTTAACCATGTGGGCCGCGGATTCTGGGCATTTCAGGATGTCATCCAAAAAAAATGGGACTCCCCCTACCGCGACTGGTTCCACATCAGTTTTGAAGGCAACAGCGCATATAACGACGGTTTCTGGTATGAAGGCTGGGAGGGGCATTACGAGCTGGTGAAACTGAACCTCCAAAATCCCGCCGTTGTCGATTATCTTCTGGACTGCGTAAAATTCTGGATCGACACGTTTGACATAGATGGCCTGCGCCTGGATGTCGCTTACTGCCTGGAACCGGACTTTATGCGCAGGCTTCGCTCTTTTACCCGGCAGATCAAGCCGGACTTTGCTCTCATCGGCGAAGTTCTGTTCGGCGATTACAACCGGATCGTGAATCCCGAAATGCTGCACAGCTGCACCAACTATGAATGCTACAAGGGAATCTACTCCAGCCTGAATTCCATGAATATGTTTGAGATCGCGCACTCCCTGCACCGCCAGTACGGTTCCGATCCCTGGTGTATCTACAGAGGCAGCCATCTGATGAGCTTCGTCGACAACCACGACGTTACAAGGATCTTCAGCATCTTAAACAACAAAAATCATCTTGCGGCCGCCTACGGCCTGCTCTTTGGCATGCCGGGAATTCCCTGCATCTATTATGGAAGCGAATGGGGAGAACCCGGGGTGAAGACGCCCGGAAACGACTACGGACTCCGTCCCTGCTTCGAGAAGCCCGCGCCCAACGAGCTGACGGATTTCCTGAAAAAGCTGATCCATATCCGCAAGAACAGCGACGGCCTGTGCAATGGCAATTACCGCAACGTCGTCCTGACCAACCATCAGCTGATCTTTGAGCGCGCCGCTGAGAAAGAAAAGATTTTTGTGTGCCTCAACGCATCCGACCAGCTCTACTGCGCAAACCACGGCGATCTGCACGGCGACGGAACGGAACTGCTGACAGGCACTGCCCTGCATTTGGACGGACGGCTTGAGATGCCGCCATACAGCGTTCAATACATTCAATATCTCAAATAGCGCTCCCATACCTGTTCCCGGCTTTTGATCTCTCCGGTGGCTCCGATCTGTTCAATGCAGATGGAAGCCCCGGCGTTTGCGAATTTCCCACAATCTGGAAGGCTCATCCCCTGGCTGTGCGCATACAGAAAACATGCGGCAAAGGTATCTCCGGCCCCCGTTGTGTCCAGACATTCCGCGTCCGGACAGGCGGGGATCCGATATCGCTGCGACGGCGTCCGAACCAGACATCCTCCGGAGCCTGTCTTGATCACCGCGCATCCCACCCCGCAGCCAAGAATCGCATCCGCTATCTCATCCGGGTCTTCCAACCCTGTCAGAAGCTTCGCCTCCTCGTAATTTGAGAACAGATAATCCAGCAGGGACAGACACTCTGCCATGTCCCCAAGAGTCTCCCCGTTCTTTCGCTTCGTCATATCCGCGCAGAGGATCAGCCCGTTCTTCTTCGCACGTACAAAAAGCTCCGCCAGTTCCCGGTTTCCGAAAGCCGGCGACACAAAGATGCTGGCAAAGCAAAGATATCCGCCCCGCAGGAGCGCCTGATCGCAGACGTCCTCCGGACAGAGTTTCCGCAGGCTTCCGTCAGGCGCAGTGATAAAATGGCGCTCGCCGGCCGAATCCACCAGTACAATGTTGATTCCCGTCTCCACCTCCGAATCTTCCACAAAAAAAGAAGTATCGATACCGGAGCGCCGACATTGTTTTTGGATGAATTCCCCGGCAGGATCCTTTCCGATCTTCGTCACCAGGCGAACCGACGATCCCAGCGCGGCAAGAACGGACGCCTCGTTCATTGCGTCTCCGCCCGTATGCATTGCAATATGTCCGGCCGGCACGGAGCCGGTCAAAAACACGTCCTCACCGACCGGCCAGGCCGACACATCCACGATCGCCGCGCCTATGATAATAAACTCTGTCTTTTCTCCCATATCAATACTTCCCGCAAATGTTCCGCAAAACAAAAATCTATTCCTTCACCAGCACCTTCAGGATCTCTCCGATATACATCGTATGATAATCCTTATCCGGGTACCATTTCTTTTCATGCTCCGGCGCGTCAAAGCACTCCGGTTTCATCTCCTGATGATACAGCTTCCGGCACACGAAGATCATCTCCGCTTCCTCCACGCCGACGGTCCGATCCGTCAGATAGGGATGAAGTCCCGCAATCTTCCATTTATTCTCCACTTCCCGCCCGGAAATGCTTCCGCAGAGATTCAGCGCCTTGCGGTATTCCTGCGGCAGAAAAGAGAGCGTAAACATGGAAGCTCCGTCCACGAATTCTTTCGTGTATCTCTGAGGGCGGATGTAAGCGGTCGCCACTTTCTTTCCCCACATAATCCCCAGTCCGCCCCAGCTGGCGGTCATCGTATTAGAATTTTCCCCGTCGCCTGCTGTAACCAGCATCCACTGGTCCGCAATTTTGGTAAATGGGTTAAATGACAGTTCCTCCAAAGAGATCTCCCTAAACTCCATAATTCTGTCCTCCTATTTCACAACTATTTTTCGAAAATTCTTCTTTCCCTTCCTGAGTACCATTCCATTCGCGGCAAGAACGCCCTTGTCATAAGCCGTATAAATATCCGCCACCTTTTCTCCGTCGACAGTCACTCCGCCCTGCTGTACCGCGCGCCTTGCCTCGGATTTCGAGGAAACCAGGCCGCTTTTCACGAGCAATGTGAGAATGTCGATTTTTTCGTCCGCAAAATCGCCGCTTTCAAGTTCTGTTCTTGGCATATCCGCCGCCGTCCCCCGGCTGAAGATCGCCCTCGCCGCGTCCTGGGCTTTTTTTGCCTCCTCTTCGCCGTGAACCAGCCTGGTCAGCTCGTACGCAAGAATTTCCTTCGCCGTATTCAGCTGCGCGCCCTCCCAGGCGTCCATCTTATCGATTTCCTCCAGGGGAAGGAACGTCAGCATACGGATACATTTCATCACATCCGCATCCGCAACGTTTCTCCAGTACTGATAAAAATCATATGGGGAAGTCTTGTCCGGATCAAGCCACACCGCGCCGCTCTGGGTCTTTCCCATCTTCTTTCCCTCGGAAT
>CANRMH010000092.1 GCA_947631695.1 uncultured Lachnospiraceae bacterium
TTTTTCTCCCGGATTATATTTTCAGTCATTCCTTCACTCTGCTTATGCCGCATACCATTATTTTCATCTTACTACTGCGGTTTCAACTTGTAAACACACAGAATCCCAATCCGTCCAATCTTTTTGTTGACTTTATCGTGCTAACTTGATAATATTGTAGCGTATCACTACTATAACTATAATATGATTGAGGAGAAATGTATTATGAAAAAAATAGTAACGGCTTTATTGATCTTTACGATGGTCCTGTCTCTTGCCGCATGCGGCAAAAGCAAAGATTCCGACGACATGCAGTACATAAAGGACAAAGGAACCCTGACCGTCGGCATCACGGAATTTGAACCCATGGATTACCGGGACGGCGAGGACTGGGTCGGTTTTGACGCCGACATGGCAAAAGCTTTCGCCGAATATCTGGGTGTGGACGTTGAATTCGTAGAGATTGACTGGGACAACAAGATCATGGAACTGGACAACAAAAGTATCGACTGCGTATGGAACGGTATGACCCTCACAGACGAAGTCACCAGCTCGATGGAATGTTCAAACGCTTACTGCAACAACGCCCAGGTTGTTATCGTCCCGGCTGACATTGCGGATCAGTATCAGGACACCGACAGTCTGTCCGGACTCCGCTTCGCAGTGGAGGCAGGAAGCGCGGGAGAGGCGGAAGTCGAAGCCCTCGGCCTTGAATACACATCCGTGAAGGATCAGGCTACCGCTCTGATGGAAGTAGAATCCGAAACGTCCGACGCCGCCGTCATCGACTCCCTGATGGCCGCAGCTATGGTAGGAGAAGGGACCGGATACGAGGATCTTACTTACACGGTAGGACTGAACAGCGAAGAATACGGCGTTGGTTTCCGCAAAGGCTCCAACCTGGCGGAGGCTCTGAATAAATTCTTCTCCCAGAGCTATTCCGACGGCAGCATGATGGAATGCGCTGAAAAATATGGCGTCCAGGCAGCCGTCATCGAACAGTAATCCCTGTCAGCATCGGGATAAGTCAGGGATAGGTCAGATAGAGAGCGGCTCTTTCCGCTCTCTATTTTCACTGTCAATAAAATGGAAGAAGAAAGCAGGTTACCTCTATGGAACTTATTATGAAACAGATGCCGGTCGTAATCGGATCTCTGAACATCGGCTTTTTACAAACCCTTAAACTTTTCTTTGTCACCCTGATCGGCGCTTTTCCGCTCGGCCTGATCATCGCGTTCGGCTCTATGTCGCGCTTTAAACCGCTGAGCGTTTTCAGCAGGATCATCGTATGGATCGTTCGTGGAACCCCGCTGATGATCCAGCTTCTCATCATTTACTTTTTCCCCGGGCTGGTACTCGGAAATCCCATCTGGGGCGGCGGGGAAACCGGCCGTTTTCTTGCGGCGTCGGTAAGCTTTATCATCAATTACTCCTGTTACTTTTCGGAGATCTACCGGGGAGGGATCCAGGGGATCCCCATCGGACAGGAGGAAGCCGGACTGGTGCTTGGCATGACAAAAAAACAGATCTTTTTTAAAGTTACGCTGCTCCAGATGATCAAGCGGATCGTTCCCCCTATTTCAAACGAAATCATTACTCTTGTGAAAGATACGTCCCTTGCCCGTATCATCGCCCTGCAGGAGATCATCTGGGCAGGCCAGGCGTTTATGAAGGGATCGCAGGGAATCTCCGGGGCGATATGGCCGCTGTTCTTTACAGCTGTTTATTATCTCATATTTAACGGTCTTCTGACGATCCTTCTCGGACGTCTGGAAAAGAAACTGGATTATTTTAAGTAAAGGGGGATGATACAATGGCAATATTGGAAGTTGAACATATCTGCAAATCATTTAACCATACCGAAGTTCTGAAAGATATCAGTTTTTCTCTGGAAAAGGGACAGGTCGTCTCCATCATCGGCTCATCCGGGAGCGGAAAAACAACGCTTCTCCGGTGTATGAATTTTCTGGAAAGACCGGAAAAGGGCCGTATCCTCGTAAACGGGGAAGTGCTGTTTGACGCCGCCGACCCCGCGACACAGATGGAATCCTCGATCCGCAGGAAACGCCTGCACTTCGGCCTTGTATTCCAGTCTTTCAACCTGTTCCCCCAGTACACAGCCCTGGAAAACGTCATGCTCGCAAAGGAGCTTCTGGCCTCGGAACAGCCGGACTATAAAGCAAAAAAGAAAGAAATCCACAACGAAATACGCCTCGAGGCGGAAGGCCTTCTGAAGCAGATGGGCCTGGACAACCGCATGAACAACTATCCGCACGAGCTTTCCGGAGGACAGCAGCAAAGAGTTGCGATTGCGCGCGCCCTCGCCCTCCGGCCAGATATTCTCTGTTTTGACGAACCCACCTCCGCTCTGGATCCGGAGCTGACCGGGGAAGTGCTGAAAGTGATACGGGAGCTTGCCGACCGCAATACTACCATGGTTATTGTTACACACGAAATGGCCTTTGCCCGCGACGTGGCAAATCACACCATCTTCATGGATGAAGGACGCATTCTGGAACAGGGAGATTCCCGCCGGCTGTTTGAAGATCCGAGGGAAGAACGCACCAGGCAATTTCTTGCGCGCTTCCATCAGGCGTAACGGCCAGGCTTTTCCATTTTATTCGGTTTTTTCAGGTTTTTTTGTTGATTTTATTGATTTATCATGTATAATATCAAAGAGGAAGCCGGATATCTTTTCCGCTTCTTTAAGTATGCGTAAAACCTGCTCGGGCAGGGTTTATCAAAAGGTTTTAATTTACACAAAAATGAAAGAAAAGAGGTAAATGCAAGATGGCACAAATCGATTTAACCAAGTACGGAATTACCGGAACCACAGAGATCGTACACAACCCTTCTTTCGAGTTTTTGTTTGAAGAAGAGACAAAAACCGACCTGGAAGGTTACGAAAAGGGACAGGTAAGTGAACTCGGCGCCGTAAACGTAATGACCGGTATCTACACAGGCCGTTCGCCGAAAGATAAGTACATCGTGATGGATGACAATTCAAAGGACACCGTATGGTGGACGTCCGACGAGTACAAGAACGACAACCATCCCGCTACCCAGGAGACATGGAACGCCCTGAAGGAACTGGCTCTGAGCGAATTGTCCAACAAGAGGCTTTTCGTTGTGGACGCTTTCTGCGGCGCGAACAAAGACACCCGCATGTCCATCCGCTTCATCGTAGAAGTCGCATGGCAGGCTCACTTTGTAAAGAACATGTTCATCCAGCCGACGGAGGAAGAACTGAAGGATTTCGAGCCGGATTTCGTCGTTTACAACGCTTCCAAGGCGAAAGTTGAAAATTACAAAGAGCTGGGACTCAATTCAGAGACGGCGGTTGTATTCAACATTACCAGCCGCGAGCAGATCATCCTGAACACATGGTACGGCGGAGAGATGAAGAAAGGTATGTTCTCCATGATGAACTACTATCTGCCGTTAAAGGGCATTGCGTCCATGCACTGTTCCGCAAATACGGATCTGAACGGCGAGAACACCGCAATCTTCTTCGGCCTTTCCGGAACAGGAAAGACCACCCTGTCAACTGATCCGAAGCGTCTTCTCATCGGCGACGACGAGCATGGCTGGGACGACAACGGCGTATTCAACTTCGAGGGCGGATGCTATGCGAAGGTAATCAACCTCGACAAGGAATCCGAGCCGGATATCTACAACGCGATCAAGCGCAACGCGCTTCTCGAAAACGTTACTCTGGATTCCGAAGGCAACATTGATTTTACGGACAAGAGCGTGACGGAGAACACCCGCGTATCCTATCCGATCGACCATATCGAAAAAATTGTGCGTCCGGTTTCCGCAGCTCCTGCGGCAAAGAATGTGATCTTCCTTTCCGCGGATGCTTTCGGCGTACTGCCGCCGGTGTCTGTCCTGACTCCGGAACAGACCCAGTACTATTTCCTGTCAGGCTTCACCGCTAAGCTTGCGGGTACGGAGCGCGGAATCACCGAGCCTACTCCGACCTTCTCCGCATGCTTCGGCCAGGCGTTCCTTGAACTCCATCCTACCAAATACGCGGAAGAACTCGTAAAGAAGATGGAACAGAGCGGCGCGAAGGCGTATCTGGTAAATACCGGATGGAACGGCACAGGCAAGCGTATCTCCATTCGCGATACCCGCGGCATTATCGACGCAATCCTGAACGGGGACATCCTGAACGCTCCTACCAAGAAGATTCCTTACTTCAACTTTGAGGTTCCGACAGAACTCAACGGAGTGGACACAAATATTCTGGATCCCCGCGACACATACACGGATCCGGCAGAGTGGGAAGCAAAGGCGAAAGATCTGGCTCAGAGGTTTATCAAGAACTTCTCCAAATATGAAGGGAACGAGGCCGGCAAAGCTTTGGTTCCGGCTGGTCCTCAGCTGTAAAAAGAATCGTATATTAAAGGGGCGGATTTCCGCCCCTTTATTTTTTCATAGGAAACTTCGTTCCCTATGAAAAAAACGCTCCGCGGGATCGCACTGCGGCGGATGGGTTCCTCTGTCACAGCTGTCTGCTCTCCAACAGATCGCAGATCGCTGAGGCCGCATGATGCGGGATGCCCTTTCTCTGATTGTCCCGCATCCGCTCCCTCTCTTCCCCGCAAAAAAGCAGCCGGTCGCATGCGTCCGTAAGCTGCGTTTTCGGAGATGTCACGGCAATGCTCATGCCATGTCGCTCAAAATAATTCATATTGTGGTTCTCGCACCCCGGGATCGGCGCGATATGGATCAGAGGCGTACCCGACACCGCGGCCTCCGTGGAGGACAAACCTCCCGGCTTGGAGATAAACAGGTCGCACGCCTTCATGTAATTTGCCATCTGATCGGTGTACTCCAGCACCATACAATCTGCACCGTTGTATTCCTTCATCGTCCGATACAGCCTGCGGTTATTTCCACAGATCACGATCACTGTCACGCCTTTCCCCGCATAATGCTGCAAAAGCAGGGATACCGTCGATTCGATATGTCCCGCACCGACGCTTCCGCCCGCGAGAAGGATGTATTTCCGCTCGGGATCAAGTCCCAGTTCCCTGCGCAACCCGGTACGGTCGACATCGCGGTCAAACTGCGCGTCCACGGGAATCCCCAGAGGAAAAATGCGATCTTCCGGAATTCCCCTGTGCAGAAAATCATCAATCAGCTCCCCGGCGGGAACAATGTAGTGATCGCAGTCGATTTCCTCCGTAAACGGAATGCACACGTAATCCGTCGCGACAAAACAGGTCGCCGGGAGTTTCACGCCGCGGCGCTTCATCTTCGTTAAAATTTCAGCCGGAAACAGATGCGTACACACGATCGCATCGAAAGATCCCTCTTCCAGATACTGTTCCAGAAACGGGGCCATCCGCCGGTTCGCCAGATACACCGGCGAATCCCCCGGAAGTCTCCTGTAAACATCTCCGATATGATACGCCACGCCAAAAGCAGACGGAACTTTCTGTACCAGAGAGATATATGCCTGATTCACCCGCTTTGCCAGATTCTGGCTCTTCAATGTATAAGGATTCAGGGTTTTTGCCCGGTGTCCGCGGGAAGTCAGTTCCTGCGCGATCGCAAGGCCGGCGGAATCATGTCCCCCGCCGGTTCCGCACGACAAGATCAGCGCATCCATAAAAGTTTCACCTCTAATTTTTCTCTTTCCTCTTTGCTCATGTGCATCCGCACGCAGACGATCCCCGCAATGAGCAGAAAACCGGTACAGACGGCCGGATGCACCTTCAGGATCAAAAAGGCCGCCGCCGTACACAGATATGCCGCGAATGTGCGGTAAAAATGCGGCCTGATCCGCAAACCGAGAGACAGAAAAATAAAAATCCCGGCAAAGATGACAAAAGGCAGGCTATAAGGGAAAAGGCCAAGCAGACACCCAAAGGTCACAGCAATACCCTTTCCGCCCTGAAACCTGTGGAAGATCGGAAAGATATGCCCGATCACAGGAGCGACAAGGACGAGCGTGAGCGCCCACTCCGGCGTCCCCTCGCCAAACCGTTCAAACAGATGAACCGGCAGAAATCCCTTCAGCACATCACCGCAAAGGGTGCAGGCGCCGCACCAGAATCCCCCGTACAGAAACGCGTTCGCCGTCCCTGGATTTTCATCCCTGCTGTATCGGAACAGATCTTCCTTATGAAATAATCCGGCAAATACATAAGCGTACAGGACGCTTCCGGACAGATAAGCAAACTGCACAAACAAAAATATCCGCCACATCTCACAATCCTCCCTCAGACGATCATTCTCCCTGCATCATTTGCTTTTCTTATAATAATTTACTGCTCCACTGCTGCTCCCTGAATCCAACCAGAACGAAATCTTCCCCGATCAGAAGCGGCCGCTTCACCAGCATCCCATCCGTCGCCAAAAGTTCATACTGTTCCTCTTCCGTCATCTGCGGAAGTCTGTCTTTGAGGTTCATTTCCCTGTAGAGAAGCCCGCTGGTGTTAAAGAATTTCTTCAGCGGCAGTCCGCTCCTCTCCTTCCACTCCTTTAATTCCGACGCCGTCGGATTGTTCTCCTTAATATGCCTGTCCTCATATGCAGTTCCTGCCGCGTCCAGCCATTTTTTTGCTTTCTGGCAGGTAGAACATTTCGGATACTCCAAGAATATCATCATCTTTCATCCTTTCTGCAATTTCCGTCAGCTTTCGCACCGATCGCCGATGCGAATTTCACAGCCGATATCGCATATGTTTAAACGCATTCAAACAAACGCCATGTAGATATATTAT
>CANRMH010000093.1 GCA_947631695.1 uncultured Lachnospiraceae bacterium
ACGCCTCTGCAAATTCACGGAAGATTCCAACCCACGCGTTCAGATCGGAAGTACAGTTGTTGCAGTGAACCATCGCCACCGGCATCCCATCCGGCGTCGTAACCATATCCAGCTCCGGATAAACATTCTCCAGATCCTTCTCCAGAACAACCATGGAAAACACGCTGGTTCCGGCAGATACATTACCCGTACGCACCGCAACGCTGTTCGTCGCAGCCATACCTGTTCCGGCATCGCCCTCCGGAGGACAAACCGGGATGCCCGCCTTGAGATTGCCGGACGGATCCAGAAGTTTCGCGCCCTCTTCCGTCAGCGTTCCCGCCATAGCTCCGGCCGTCAGCACCTTCGGGAGCAGATCTTTCAGCTTCCACGCATATCCCTTATCCGCCACCAGTTCATCAAACTGCGCGATCATTTTCGCATTGTAATCTCCCGTCTCGCTGTCGATCGGGAATACGCCGGACGCGTCGCCGACGCCAAGAACCTTCTCGCCGGTCAGCTTCCAGTGAACATATCCTGCCAGAGTCGTAAAGAAACGGACGGACGGAACATGCTCCTCCCCGTTCAGGATCGCCTGATACAAATGGGCGATGCTCCACCTCTGCGGAATATGGAAGTTGAACAATTCCGTCAGAGCCTCCGACGCAGGCTCCGTAATCGTATTCCTCCATGTGCGGAACGGTACCAGAAGCTCTCCCTTCTCATCAAACGCCATATAACCGTGCATCATCGCGCTGAATCCGACCGCTCCCAACGTCTGAAGCGTCACGCCGTATTTTTCCTGCACGTCTTTCGCCATGTCCTGATAACAATCCTGAAGGCCTGTCCAGATATCCTCCAAAGTGTAGGTCCAGATATTGTTCTCCAGCCTGTTCTCCCAATCGTGGCTTCCCGAAGCGATCGGAACGTTATCCTCGCCTACCAGGACCGCTTTAATCCTGGTTGAACCGAACTCAATACCCAGAGCGGTTTTCCCCTCAATGATCATACTTTTGACATCACTCATCTTATCAACACCTTCCTTTGCTTGAATTTAAAAATTTTTTTCCAAAAATTTTCATTCGTTAAGATAATAATACAACAATTCCGGCTGCAAAAAAACAATTTTTTTTATTTTTTTAAATTCAAAAATCTCCAGAGGATCGTCGCGCCCATCGCGCGGCTGGCCACATCCTGCGGCGCCAGAGTCCCGTCGTCATTCCCCGTGATCAGTTCCACGCCGACTGCCCACTTCAAAGCCTGCTGCGCAAACTCGGATACGTCGCCTCCATCGGGGAATCCATTCAGTTCCTTCTGTACGCTGACGCTATCCTTACGGTACTGCGCATAGCGGTACATCATCGTCGCTATCTGCTCGCGCGTGATAGAATCTGCAGGTCCGAACAAGCCCTTCTTTTCTCCGTCCGTGTATCCTTTGATCACGCCGACGCCCTCGCTGCTCGCCCACATCACCGCGTCACGGAAGAAACATTTCTCATCGTCCTCCGCCGACGGCACATCCGGGAATTTCGGCGTATATGCCGTCTTCGGCTCCCCTTCCATTCTCCACAGGATCACCGCAAAATGTGCGCGGCTCAAGTCCACGGCAGGTCCGAAATTCGCCTCGTCCAGTCCCTGCATGATCTCTCTCTGGTAGATCTCCTGCACGTCGTCCACGAACCATTCCGTGCCGTCGATATCCTCAAAAGCCGTCTCGACCGGCGGTTTCCTCTCGGTCAGCGCTTCCCGCGCCACCCTGATCACGCTGAACGACATCGCAGGAATCTGATATTTCAGCTTCCCATCCTTCATCTCATAAGTCTTCGTCACCGGAACCACCGTCTCGCTGCCGATCGCATTGACGTCTCCGGCCTCGCCGGACAGGCAGATCACCTCCGCGCTCCCAGCGTCCGTGCCGGGATAGTCCAGAGTGATGCCCTTCGCCTCCCGGTCATGGTTCACAAGCTTCAGATAGATATACTTGTCGTCCCTGGAACTCACCTCGTAGATATCGTTCTGATACGGCCTGAGATTCCAGGAGAAATCGTCCTTCTGATCCACGGTATCCGTCACATATCCGGCCGCAAGTTTTCCGTCCGCCCCATAGCTGAAAGTCACCCTCATCTCCTCGTCCGTGTTCACCGGATGGAAATCCCGGGTAAATTCATTGCCGATCACCGAGGTGCCGCCTCCGCTTCTTCCCCGCTGCACCAGCGTCTTCGTGTTGCCCCATCCGCCGATGTTGTACCAGTAGAAGGTATCCTGATCCTTCGCGCCCGCGCCCACGAGGAATCCCTCGCTGCCGCCCGTCTTGACCACGGTCGCCTCCACCTTGTAGTTATACCACTCCGGATCATTCACCGCCTCCGGGAGCCATACGCAGTTCATCCCGCTCCCCTGCGTGAACGTCATCTTTCCGTCCGCGATCTCGAAGCTTCCCGTGGAATCAGGGAACGCCTCCCATTTCATTCCGCCCGCGCTGTTTCCCGTGAAATCGTCATCCAACAGCACTTTGCCGTCCTCCCTCGTGACCTTCACGCGGGTGACATACCCGTCCGTCGCCCAGGTTCCCAGGATCGGGCTTCCCGTATTGTGGGTATAGTCCTCTCCCCGCTTCTCCAGCGCGGTGTGTATCGTCTCCGTCCCGTAATTGTCAGCGTACATCTGCTGCACATAATAATTCGGGGTCGCAACACTGTCATACTCGTCGAACCGGATCATGTTCTGCGACCAGTTGGTACTCCCGATCTTCTCAAACAGCGGCGCGTAGGACGCGTGGCGGACAATATCGCCATTCCGCTCGAATCCCGTCATGTACGCCGCATCGCAGATCGCGGACTCCAGATTATTGTTCCGGGAACTCAGGTGCGTCGCATACTCGCCCACAAACACATCGCTGCCGCCGTCCTCCCGCCTGGTGTAGAAGTCATAGCGGTCGTCCTTGTTCAGCATGAACTCTTTACTCTGGTAATAATGCTCGTCGATCAGCGTCTCGCCGGCATTCTTCTCATTCATCCAGTCCCAGGCCGTCTGGTAGCTTCCGTCCTCCGCCCCGGGTCCGGAGGACGAGATGATCGTAATCTTTCTTCCCGGATAGTGTTCCTTCACATAGTTTTCCACGTACTCCTTAATGTACTGGAAGTTGTTCAGGTACTTGGTTCCCCAGTTTTCATTCCCGATCCCGACATAATTCAGGTTGAACGGCTTCTCATGCCCGTTCTCCACACGTTTCTTCGCCCACTCGCTCTGCACCGCGTCGCCGCTGTCCGGTTCGCCCCAGCAGTAGTCGATCAGGTGGGTAGCATGCTGCGCAAACTTGTCCAGTTCCTCTCCCGACGCCGCGGGAGCCCGGTCGCCATTTGAAAACTGGCAGAACAGCCCGGCGCTCAGGATTGGGAACGGCTCGGCCCCCATATCCTCGCACAGTGTCAGGATCTCATGGTAGCCGAATCCAAACGACTGCATATAACTGTAGGTATTTGTATAGCTCCCGTCGTCGCTCGCCCAGTGGTTCGCGATCGCCTTTCTCTCCTCCAGCGGCCCGATCGACCACTCCCAGTTATAGTAGCTCTGCCGTCCGGAATTGCCCTCGATAATGCATCCGCCCGGGAAACGCACGAAACTCGGATGGAGCGCTTTCAGCTTCTCCACCAGATCCTTGCGCACACCTTTCCCACAGGCATAATTCTTATTCCCATATCCGTAAGTATCCTGCGAACTCAGGGACACCATGTCCATATACAGCGCGTCGGTATCCGCCGCGCCGCTGATGGTCAGCCGGATCTTTCCGAGCTGCGTCCTCGTCCCGGTCAGGACGTCCCCGGCCTTCGCCCAGTTTCCATCCTTCTTCAGCGGGATCGCCTTTTCCTCCGACAGGGCCTCCCCGTCCTCATTCACGAGCTGCACCTTCAGCGTTCCGCTGTAATCCGCGTCCGCCCTCGTCCAGACGGAAAAATCATACGCCTGCCCCTTCGTGACCGCCATCGCCGCCCCGTTCGGGTTATTCATGGGAGCAAACCCGCCGTTTTCCAGCGCCATGTTCCCGGTGATCACCGCGTAGTTGGTGTTGTTCTCATTCAGATAGACATCGGGATCCTGCTGTACGGTAAAATTCTCATCCTGATCGCTCACCCAGTGCAGCTTCCAGGAGTACTCATTCCCGCGTCCCTGTTCCTCGATGCTCTCCACATTAAAATATGTCTCAAAGGAATTGTTCTTCACCATCTCCGGATTCAGCCCGCCGTCCGCTGCGCTGTTGATATCCTCGAAGAAAATGCCAAACAGGCCCTGGCTGATCTCCACCCCTTTGGCCGTCGGGTCGATCACCATCGAATACTCCGTCTCCCCGTCCGGAACGACGCGGATCTCGAACTTCTTCTCGGCCGTGGCCTCCCCGTATTTCAGGATCGCCGTCAGCGTCACCGTCTCCTCGCTCTTTGGGCTTTGGATCCTCCCGTCCGCCGTGATCACAGCGGGATCGCTGCTGGTCCAGTCTACGGACACTCTGCCGTTCATCAGCGACTTCACAAGGGTCAGCTTCGACACAAATGCAGCGTCCGCCACGCCTGCGCCCGTCTCCGAAAGATCGATCTCCGGGATCACAATCTCCTCCTGCGCCCTCAGAAGTACTTCCTCCCCGGAAGCCATATCCAGATACAATTCCTGCACCTGTGCATCGGACAATGCCTCGCCGTACACCTGCAGCTCCCTCACGCCTCCCTTGTAAAAGGGATCCGCGTAGGGGGATCTCCCTATGTAGGACAGCAGACCGCTCCCGAAATCCGCCAGACTGCGGGACACATGGTATGTCTTATATTTCTGTCCATTCAGATAGCCGGTAAGGGAATCCTCCGTCAGAACCACCGTATACATCGCCCACTGATCGTCCGATTCAAAGCTGTCGGCAGGGTTCCCGGAACAAGCCGGTCCCACCTCCGTGTTAAACGGCGCGTTCACGTTCGTCGAATTGGTGAGAACCATCTTCATCCTGCCATTCTTATTCATCGGGTTGATCAAAAGATAATTGGGCGGATATCCCTCCTCCCCCGCTTCCGTCCCGATATAAAAACCGGCGTAATCCCTGGCGCCCGTCTCATTCTTCATCCAGATGGATACGGTCAATTCCTTCTTCCCGTCAAACATCCCCCGGGGAAGTTCCACATAGCCGGCTCCGCTCTGGTGTTCGCCGCCCGGAAAAGTCAGAACGCCGTCCGCCGCCTTGAGGCCGCTTCCCTTCGCCTGGGCGTGACGATCCTGCCCGGATACGTCCCGGATCACCGTCCCCTCTGCGATCTCTCCGCTCAATCCACTGAAATCGTAGTGGACGAGCAGACTTTCGTTGTCCTTCTCCTGCGCCTGCACATGCGCAATCGCTCCCGATCCCGCCAGACACAGGGAGAGCAGCATCCCCATAAATCTCTTTCCCGCAAGCCGCCGTCTCTTCATGAATATGAACCTCTCATCTTCGTTGATCTGTAAAAATACTACGTTCATTATACCCAATACCGGACAGGCGAGTCAATGTTAAAATATCGAAGCAGGGACAGACAACATCTGCCCCTGCTCCCAAATTATTTCACTGCTTTTTTTGTTCTTTTTCATCACTTCCGGCGAAATTCCCCGGGAGTACATCCCTGTGTTTTCTTAAACAGATAACTAAAATAATGAGAATCTCTGTAGCCGACGGAATACGCCACTTCCGCAATTTTTTTCGACGTTCCTCTCAGCAGTTCCTTCGCTTTTTCCATGCGTACGGCAGTTAAAAATTCTATGAACGTCCGCCCCATCTCCTGACTGAAAATCGCGCTGAAATGATTCGCGCTCAGGTTCACGCTTGCGGCTACCGTATTCAGCGAAATATCCTCTCGATTGTAATTTTGCTCAATATAATTCTGGGCGTCCTGAAGCAGAAGCCGGTATTTTTTACGGGATACCGCTTCCCGCAGATCGATCGCCGTCTCCAACAGGTTCCTCCAATACTCTTTTGTCTGTGCGACAGTTCCAAGCGCCGCGGACATCTTCTGAACATCCCCGCAGGATTCCACCAGCCTGTCCGGCCGATACCCCATCTGCTGCAGCATGGAAACCGCCGAAAAATAAACGTTCATCGTAATATACTGGCGAAAAAGGAAGGATTGGATATTGCGTTCTCCCAGCGCGGCAAAATACTTATCGATAAAACAGGAGATCTCCGACTTCAACCCGGTTTTCAATGTCCTGTCCACAATCCTCCGATCCAGGCTGTTCACATCGATGGAAGAAATATGCAGATCCCTGTTCTCACGGGCGCTCTCCCTCGCCCTCTCTTCCGCCGTCGCCTTTTCTTCTCTATCCGCCATATTCTCACATCTCTCCGTCTTTGTCATCTTATATTCTTCGAAAAACCTGCATAAGCATAAACTTCTTCCCGCCGGATCTTGTATCTATTATACCCGGAATGAAACAGCCGCGTCAATGGAAGAAGACCGGAAAGCCTCTGCGGCAAACGCCGGCCGGTTGGTGGAAAACCAACCGGCCGGCGCCTGTTCCTCATTCAGAATATGAAAACTCTGTCTGATAAAATATATCCTGTTACATCTCATTCTATTGTTCAGTTGAAAGGTAATTCATCAGGATCTGCGCGCATTTCTCGCGGGTCGCTATCCCTTCCGGAGCCAGCAGCCTGCCTGCCGGAGTATC
>CANRMH010000094.1 GCA_947631695.1 uncultured Lachnospiraceae bacterium
GCATCGCAGGCGACGGCATCCTCATGGACGGCGGCGGAGACCCTGAGGCCCGGCAGGCCGACGTCACGGACTGCAAGAACAGCGGCGCTGTCTCCACGGATGGCGAGTATGCGGGCGGCATCGCCGGGCAGTATACGCTGGATTACAGCGATTACGGGATCACGGTCTCCGGCTGTGAGAATACCGGCAGTATCAAAGCAGCTGAAAAGCTCGGCGGCGTCATCGGCTTGGTCACGCTGCAGGGAGAGGGCAGTCTGACGGTGACTGGCTGCATTAACAGCGCGGATCTGAACGGGGAGGCCGCCGGCGGTATCGTCGGCTCTGCCAGCGAACTGTTTGGCACGCTCACCGTTGCCGACTGTAAAAACAGCGGGGAGATTACAGCCGAAATGTACGGCGCAGGCATCGTAGCCGAAAACAATCTGATGACATGGGACGAGGATAAGGCCTATCCCCTGAATGTCACGATCTCCGGCTGTGAAAACACCGGTACGGTCGCCACTATGCGGGGCGGCGGCATTGCAGGCGTGTTCGTCAGTTCGATCCCGGCGGAGCATGGCGGCAGAGTGACCGTCATCCTCGAAAGCGACGTTAACAACGCAGATATTCATTGTATGAGCGACAACTCCTTCGTTGGAGGGATCGCCGGCAACGTGGGCGTGGCCAACGGAGCTGTTTCGGTAAAGGACTGCCGTTCCTCCGGTACCGTTATTTATCCGGCGCCCGACGTAGACGAGGAGACCACCGGCATTACGGCCGACGAGTCCCGTATGGAGATGAGCCGTATCGGCGGAGGAATCGTGGGCATGGTGGATTCCGGTATATTCCTTGCTACCAACAACGATGGCGAGAGCGAGGCTCAGGTCAACAACCCCGATGCAAAGATCGTATTCACCGGCTGTCACAGCGATATGACCTTCGATGCTCCGGATGAGAACGAATATGTCTATGAGGACGATGGCGCGCCAATCTTCTTCAATCGCTTCGGCGGCGTCCTCGGTTTTTGCTCCGACGATGCGGGACTCGCATTCCGGGTCGAAGATTGCACTTATACAGGCTGCGCCCGCGGTCTTGGCAATACCGAACTGCCAGATGTAGGCATGAAACAATAAACAGTACACGGTACATAAAGGAGGAACTATAATGTTTTGTCATAATTGCGGAAAAGAGATACCTGACGGCGCAACGTTCTGTCACTACTGCGGCGCGGAGCAGACCGCTGCCAAAGGCCTGTTTCAGGCCAATCCTGCCGGGAATGGCGGCCCCTCCAGGCCGGAGTATCAGGAACCGGCGCTGAAACCGGCAGCCCGGCAGCAAAAGCCGAAGAAGAAGTGGACCGCGATCCTCATCCCGGTGCTGGTGTTTTTCATCTGTGCCATGTTGGGGAAGTTCGTCATTGCCCCGTCTTTTCGTTCTGACTCCGGTTCGGACAGCACTGCGGCGTCGTCCCAGCCATTGACGGAGATAGAGGAATTACAGCGTCCGGATGATATAGAGGGCGGTGAGACGGACAGCACGGAAGAATCTGGGACAAACCAGGCTTATACGGATCTGTTTCTGGGGACAAAGATCATTCACCTGCCGGTCATGTTCGGTATGGATATGGAATGTTTTGCCATGAAGGATGAGAACGGGAATGTGATCTGTCGTGATTACGGTTATCAGGGAGATCAAGTGCTGGCCTATGTTGAGACGTGGTATTACCCCGGCATCACTGCCGATCAGCAGGAAACGATTCAGGCTTACACGGAGATCGCGAAGGAGGATGCCGCGGGTTACGATGGCGTCGCATGCGCGAATATCACGTATTCATACAATGAGGCGAATGAATATTTTGTGGTGAAGTATGAGTTTACGGATCTGGATCAGCCGGCGAACTGTCAGGCGTTGTATGACCTTGGGATTACGACCGGCGCAGACGGGCTTTCACTGTCCAAATGTGAGGAATTGGCGATTGCCGACGGGTTTATAAAGAGATGACATCAAGGATCTGCCGGATGCAGACGCAAAGAATTGACGGACAAGCGAATTAGAGGGAGGAAATGTGATGTTCTGCCAGAACTGCGGGAAACAGATCCCTGACGAAACTAAATTTTGTCACTACTGCGGTGCGAAGCAACCTCAACAGGACTATGCGCCGTCAAACCAGCAGCCTTATCCCCCGCGTCCTTCTGTGCAGCCGGCATATCGGCCGGAATTGGCCGCAAAACCACGGGAACGCGTTTTTGCGGGAATCGCGGGTGTGTTTATGATGTCCCTGGCGGGCATGGCCCTTATGATCCTTACACAGTTTATGCATTATCCGCTGCTGACCGGTTATGTAACAGCTCTTTTCGGGGCCGTTATGGCGGCCGGCGCCTTTTGGTGCTACAGCAAGCTGGCCGGCAGGCTGAGCGTAAAGGGGATCTTCATCTGTGCGATCCTTCTTCTTATCTTGATTTATGTGGGGCATAATCTCGCGTTCGGAGTTGCCATATGGCGGACATTTTGCGACGATCCTGTGTATGTCGAGGCCTCTGGCGGTTACATCGCAGTAAAGCCGTACATTAAGTGGCTGGACGTATATCTGGAAGTGACACCTGAATATCAAGTGAAGTATCAGATCAATCTTGTCCTGGAATATGTATTTGCCGTGCTGGGTGCGATCCCCACCGTCATTTATAGCAGAAAGCGCGGTAAATAGATCGGATCGCCGATATACGGCGGCCGATCATCATTGGAAAACAGAAAGGAAAATACAGCATGTATTGTCAAAATTGTGGAAAACAAATATCCGACGAAGCAAAATTTTGCCGTTACTGCGGTGCGCCCCAGACGTTCGTGACCCCTGCGGCAAATGAGTCCCTGCCCCGGCAAAGCGACACGCGCTCCGGCGCCCAGACGTCGGAATATCATTACAGCTACATAAAGAAGCAACCGGCGCCGTCTGCCCGGCCGCAGCCGGCAAGCCCCGTTTTGTTAGTCAGCCAATCCTGCGTTTATAAAGTTGCAATGGAACAGGATTTTAAAAAATTCGAGTGGGGCGGGATGCCGGAAGGGACTGTAGAGATCTATGAGGATCGGCTGGAATTTTTCAAAAAAAGCAAGATGATAGGATTAGCTTTCGGGGCGATCGGCAACGCGTTGAGCGGAAAAGGCAAGGCCGATCTGACCATTCCCCGCCATATGGTTCGCCGGGATACAGTGACTAACAAGAAGAATTTGTTTCAGTTCTATCTAACGGACGGACAGCTTGCTTTTATCCAGTTTACCGGAATATCTGTGCAGAAGGACGCCTGCAGCGCTATGTGGCGTTTTCTGGAAACGTAAGGAGGCGTTTTTATGTTTTGTCAGAATTGCGGGGCGCCGCTCCGAGAGAATGCAAGATTCTGCCATGTCTGCGGAGAGGAACAGCTTTCAAAAGAATTGGATGGTACCCCGACTGCCGGGCAGGCAATACAGGGAGCAGACACATCGGAGATACAGCCGCTTCTTGGGGCCTATACGTGGGAAAACGTGAAAATCAACGGCGAGTTTAAAAACGGGGTGGGTACCATAACCATCACCTTCAGTTAAATCATCATTATTTTAAATTTTTTCTAAAAACGGTTCTCTTTTGCCCTCTGAAACCTTCGATCAGGGAGAGGGCGTTTTTTCATTTCTTTTTTACAAATCCCCATTCAATTCCGTTACAATTGAGTTATTCGGACGTTATTGCAGGAGCGGAAAGATTTTATTAAGAGAGAGCGGACAATAATCCGCACTCAGAAGTTTTATTTATGACAATAGAAAATTTGCGAGGCGAACGTTCTATTGTTTATGTAAGCGCTTACAGAATACAGAGGAAGGGAGAGGGGGAAATTGCAGACCAAAGTGGCAGAAGCATTGTATCATAAATATTTTGCTACGGTATATGGCATTTGCTTTCTCTATATGAAGAATGACGCGGACGCATGCGATATGGTGCAGGAAACTTTTTTGCGGCTGCTGCAGAGCCGTTTTACTTACCGGAATGTGGAAAAAGCAAAAGCCTGGCTCATCGTCACGGCGTCTAATTGCTGTAAAAGTCATCTGAAAAAAGCCTGGAGGAAAAAGCAGATTCCGTTTGACGCAAACGTGCATGACAGAGGAAAGGAAGATCATGACAATTTACTTCTTCGGATGGTAGAGGATTTAGACGAGCAGTACCGCATTCCGGTGTATCTGTATTACTTTGAAGGATATCACAGCGCGGAGATTGCCGAGATTCTTAAAATAAATGCCTCTACCGTGCGGAACCGTCTGGCGAAAGCCAGAGAATTACTGCGGTTGGAACTTGATGTTGAAGAAAATGAGGGAAAGGTGTGGTGAATATGAAAAGTGATTGCCCGGAAAGAAAATATCAGGAAATGCGGGAAGAAATTCTGCCTGATATGGATGAGCAGACTCGGATATGGAAAATGATCGAAGAGAAGGCTGCGGAAAGAAAAAAGAAGCGTATTTATCGGCTGAAAGCGGCCGGAGGTACTGCGGCGGCAGTGTTTGTGCTGGCGCTTGGTATTTCGCACACGAACCTGGCAAAGGAATTGCATATGTTCCTGGAGAAGCATTTTTATCCCAACAAGGATATCGAACAGGACATTTATCACAATGTCTATGCAGAAGAGGATGAACACATCCGTATGCAGATACCGGAGCAGTTTTCGGACGGCGCCTGCGTGTACATGGATATCGTCTACGAGGCGCTGGATGAGAAGGGAGCGCAGTGGCTGAAGGAGCTGGACTTTATTACGCATCCGCAGCGCGTGCGGCTGACCGATCTGGATGAGGATAACACCGGGGGATATTCGGAGGTGCTGGAGGAATATACGGAAGACGTACCCGAGAATCAGAGGCGTTTCATCTACTCCCTGATCGATTATACCGGAGATTATCATTTGAAAAATTCGAAGCATACCATGTTCTATCCCATGTATCGGCGGCAGGGGATCGGGACGATAGAATTGAAGTGCAACCTGGAGAATTTTTCCTGGCGGCTGAAACCGGCCGGCGCGTCGGAGGGGGATGCGCAGGGGGCTACTTCTCCCAGCAAATTTTATGAGCCGAATTATCTGACCGCGTCGAAGATGTGCTTCGGGATTTTCGGGATCAACCGCGGGGCATTCGTCAAGAAAAAAGACGAATATAATGAATATCAGGAATACCTTACGTATTCTGACGAGTTTCAGGCACAGATTGAAAGCGGAGAGCTTGACTTGAAAATCGTCTTCACGATGAAGAACGGCGCTGTGCTGGCCGTCAGCTGGGACAGGAATATGTGGTATTCCGAGGCGGAGAATGCGCCGTCCGGGTCCGATTTCCTCGTGGATTCCGGATTTTTCCGCACGGATGCGGATGTGAGGAAGGAGAAATATCGCTTCATCGATCCGGAGGAACTTGCGGCGGTTGAGATCGACGGAGTCCGCTATACGCTTACACGGGAAGAATAAAAAAACCGCGCCTGTCGTCTGCTCTGCGTCTTTGAAAGATCACGCTGCAGTTCACGACAGGCGCGTTCTCGTCCGCAATTTTC
The DNA here is from genome assembly GCA_947631695.1 of uncultured Lachnospiraceae bacterium. GTDB lineage: Bacteria > Bacillota > Clostridia > Lachnospirales > Lachnospiraceae > Claveliimonas. The sequence continues at coordinate 5,531 of CANRMH010000094.1, forward strand.
TCTGCCGCATCAGCGGTCGCGCCGCCGGCGCTGGAATATGCTGTTAGTCTTCGGAGACGGCAGAGACGATAAACAGGGCAACAATGTCAAGCGCCGCTTCCACGATCAGGGAAACACCGGTGAAGATCCACAGCGCGACGGCGGCGCCAAAGGGGTTGCTCAGAATGATTATGCTGCAGATCAGCGAGATCGCGGCGCTGACTGCAGGCAGGCCCCATCTTCCCAGTTTCAGACGAATCAAATTCACTGTCCACTGAGTCTTGATCAAGCCGGCGATCAGCACTGCTGCGCCATAGAGAATTGCGAGAACCGGGAAAGCGGCAATGAACCATTCAGCCTGGACCATACAGAATATGCCGGCGATCAGTGCGAACAGCCCTTTGAAAAGAGACTGGCTTGCGGCTGCCTGGACGGGTTCCATCCGGAAATAGCCAATGATGCAGATCAGTCCGGTCACGATTAAAATGATCCCAAACACGGTCACGATCGCGGCAGTAAATTTTGCAGGATCGATCAGCAGCAAAACGCCGACCAGAACTTCGAACAGACATAAGAGGATACTGTTTGCGTGTTGTTTTAAAAATTTCATAACAAGCGTCTCCTTTCAGCTTTTCAGATTCTTTCGGATTCTTTGACTTCTGACATCTCCTATATTATAATTCGGTTTTCCAGACACAACAACCATTTTTTGTCAACATTGGGTCAATATTGTGAGCAGGGCAGATAAATAAATTCTTAATTGTCAATGGGGAAATTTTCATCAGAAAAATTTCATAATTTTATTACTGTTCAGGATCCTGGATTCGTGGTATATTGTTTTTTGAAAGGAGGACGAAAGATGGCAAATATTTTCGATACGGCAAAATATATCTTGGAGTGGTCTGGTTCTATGTCAACAATGAAGCTTCAAAAATTGTGCTATTATTCTCAGGCATGGGCTCTTGTTTGGGACGATTCTCCTTTATTTGAGGAAGATTTTCAGGCATGGGAGAATGGTCCGGTCTGTCCTGAACTT
>CANRMH010000095.1 GCA_947631695.1 uncultured Lachnospiraceae bacterium
CATTGAATCTCATTTCCCGGCGCATCTCCTCGCCGCAGTCCTCCGCTTCCAGCCCCAGGCTGTAATAATTCAAAGCGCTCCTCGCATCCTGCAGCTTCATCTTGCAGTCCCCAAGAAAATGGTAGAGGGTCGCCGTCTTTTGCGCGCCGTTTTCCAGCGCTTTCTCAAACGCGCTGCAGGCGGCCTCGTAGTCCTGAAGTTCCCACCTGGCAATGCCTATGCCCCGGTATGCCTCCCCGGGATCCTTTCCCTTCTCCGCCGCATCCTGAAACTTTTCGGCCGCTTCCCCGTACTTCTGCTCTTCCAGGAGTTCCAATCCTTCTTCCAATGGATTCGCGGCGCATCCTGTCAGACACAGGAAAGCCGCAAACAGCGCAATTACAATCCCCAATCGTTTTCTCTTTAACATTCTCACAGTTCCTTTCTGCATCTCCCCGTCTTTGCCAAACATATTCCTCTTTCACATTTCGCTATGGCTCGATCTGCCAGTCGATAGGATCGACCCCGTGCGCCTGCAGAAATTCATTCGTCCTGCTGAACGGCCTGCTCCCGAAGAATCCCCGGTATGCGGAGAGCGGACTCGGATGGGGCGCTTTCAGAATCAGATGCTTCGGATTATTCAACATTTTTTCTTTCCTCTGCGCCGGCGCTCCCCACAGAATATAGACGATGGGCCGATCCTGACCGTTCAGCGCCATGATCGCGGCGTCCGTGAACTCCTCCCATCCGATCCCCCGGTGGGAATTCGCCTGATGGGCCCGCACGGTAAGCACCGTATTGAGCATCAGGACTCCCTGAGAGGCCCATTTGGTCAGGCATCCATGAGTCGGGATCTCACATCCCAGATCATCGTGAAGTTCCTGATAGATATTCACCAGCGAGGGCGGAAGCTCCACCCCCTTCTTCACGGAGAAGCAAAGCCCATGCGCCTGCCCCACATTGTGATACGGATCCTGCCCCAGGATCACCGCCTTCACTTCCTTCAGAGGCGTCAGGTGAAACGCATTAAAGATATCGTCCGCCGGCGGAAATATCTGTCGGGTCCGGTATTCCTCCGTCACCGTCTGAAACAGATGGCGGTAATAAGGTTTCCTGAATTCTCCCTGCAAAGCCTCCAGCCAGTCGTTATTGATCGCAGCCATTTTTTTCTCTTCCTCCTTATCGCATCCGGATATCCCTACAGACGCACGGATACCCCTTCTCTCTTCAAGTACTCCTTCACTTCCCGGATCTCCAGTTCTCTGTAGTGGAACAGAGACGCCGCAAGCGCCGCGTCCGCTTTTCCCTCCGTCAGCGCTTCTTTGAAATGTTCCAGCGTTCCGGCCCCGCCGGAGGCGATCACCGGAATGGACACCGCTTCCGCGATCGCTTTCGTGAGCCGCAGGTCATATCCCGCTTTCGTCCCGTCGCAGTCCATGCTGGTCAGAAGGATCTCTCCCGCTCCCAGCCGTTCCGCTTCTGCGGCCCACTCCACCGCGTCGATCCCCACATCGATGCGTCCTCCGTTCTTATAAATATTCCATCCGCTCCCATCTTCCCTGCTTTTTGCATCGATCGCCACAACCACGCACTGGCTCCCGAATTTTTCCGCGGCGTCCGAGATCAGGCGCGGCGTATTGATCGCGGAAGAATTGATGGAGATCTTGTCCGCCCCCTCCCGAAGCAGAACTCTGAAATCCTCCACCGTACGGATCCCTCCGCCGACAGTAAACGGAATAAACACCGTCTCGGCCACTTTCCGCACCATGTCCACCACGGTCTCCCTGGCGTCGGAAGACGCCGTAATATCCAGAAATACCAGTTCGTCCGCGCCGGCCGCGCCGTACGCCTTCCCTATCTCCACGGGATCCCCGGCATCCTTCAGATCCACAAAGTTAACGCCTTTTACCACCCTGCCGTTATGTACGTCCAGGCAGGGAATAATCCTTTTCGTATGCATGTATCTCCTCCGTCTATATTTCCACAAAATTCTTCAGTATCTGCATTCCCGTATCGCCGCTCTTTTCCGGATGAAACTGGCAGGCAAACAGATTTCCCTTCTCCACGGACGCATGGATCGTGACGCCGTACTCCGTGCTTGCGGTCACGATATCCTCGCTGTCCGCTTTCAGGTAATAGGAATGTACAAAATAGACGTACGGTTCCCCATCCATATCAGAAAAAAGCCGCCCTTTTCCGGACAATTTGAGGGAATTCCATCCCATATGGGGAATCTTCAGGCCGTCCCCCTCCGGAATCCTGAGAACCTCTCCCTTTAACAGTCCAAGCCCTTTTACTCCCGGAGCCTCGTCGCTTCTCTCAAACAAAAGCTGCAGTCCGAGACAGATCCCCAAAAAAGGCGTTCCCTTCTCCGCCACCCGGCGGATCACTTCCTCCAATCCATATCCCCGGAGCTTTTCCATGGCGTTCCCAAACGCGCCGACCCCCGGAAGGACCACTTTATCCGCATGCAGGATCACATCCCTGTCCCTGGTGATCACCGCCTGCTGTCCCAGAAACTGCAGGGCTTTCTCCACGCTTTTGATATTTCCCGCATCATAGTCTATAATTGCTATCATACCCGTACTTTTCCTCTCTTTGTTTTCCTCTTTCAGTTTATCATAACCGGAACAAAAAAGAAACGATGAAAGCACACAAAACTTCATCGCTTCTCTTCGCCTATTTCACGTCGAGTTCAAACCAGAACTCCACTCCGTTCTCGTAATTTTTCACTCCGTATCTCTGGTGGAAACTGTCCATAATTGCTTTTACAATGGAAAGTCCGATACCATTTCCGCCATACTCCCGCGTATGCGCCTTGTCCACTTTATAGAATTTCTCCCAGATCTGATCGATATCTTCCTCCGGTATCGGCTGCCCCGTGTTAAATACGGACACTCTGGCCTTCTCATCGTCCGCCTGGATCTTTACGTCGATGACCCGCTCTCCCTCCAGGTGATGGAACGCATTGCTCACATAATTGAGTACCACCTGTTCCACCTTGAATTCGTCCGCCCAGACATAGACCGGTTCCTTCTGGCTCAGAATAACCCTGGCTTCCTTCTGCTGGCGCAGGATCTCCATGCTTTGCAGTACGCCGCAAACCAGCTCCGTGAGGTTGAATCTTGTGAATTCCACCTCCTCATCGCCCACTTCCATCTGATTCAGCGTCATCAGATTCTTCACCAGCTCATTCATCTTTGCCGCTTCGTCCATGATCACATCGCAATAGAATTCCCTGCTCTGCGCATCCTCGCTGACGCCCTCCTTCAATCCTTCGGCGTAACCCTGGATCAGCGCGATCGGCGTCTTCAACTCATGGGAGACGTTGCCCAGAAATTCGCTTCTCATCTGCGCCTGCTTCTCTTTCAGTTCAATATCTTTCTGCAGATGATAGTTGGCATTTTTCATCTCGGAGATCGCTTTCTCCAGTTTTTCGGACATCACGTTGAAATGATCCCCCAGCACCCCGATCTCATTTTTTCCTCCGCTGGTGTATTTCGCGTTAAAATCCAGATCCGCCATCCTGGCGGAAAGAGACGCCAGTTCCAGGATCGGCTCGGTCAGTTTCCTTGAGAAGAACCAGACAAGCGCCACGCAGACCACGATCATCATGCTTCCCACCAACAAGAGAAAACGGTTCGACAGCTGCGCGCTCTCCTCCATGCTTTCCACGGGGCTTCGGATCAGGAAGAAACTGTTGTCCCCCAGTTCGCCCCACATCACCAGATACTCCGACTGGTTCACCCGGTCTTTCGTCCGGCTGATCTCGTACGAATCCGTCTTTTCCAGAACCCGGCTCTGCGGTTCCCTCTGCCCGAGCAGATATCCCATCAGCTGCTGTCCCATCAGCGAGTTGTTATATATATTTGTATAGAGTACCTTCCCGGTCAGATTCAGCACCACGTAAGAGAGATTGTGATTCTCCGCCCGGCGCACGATCCGGTCGGCGGCCTCTTCGTCGTCCATGTCCTCGCTCTGCATCGTCTCCTGCAAAAGCTGATACATCCGCACAAACTCCGCCTTTTTATTCCGAATATAGTAGGGTTCCAGAAACCAGGCGTTGACCGCAAAAAGAAATACCAGCATGCAGACGATCAGGCCGATAAATACGGCCATCATCTGTTTTCTGATCGAATACTTCATTCCTGCACCTCGAATTTATAGCCCATGCCCCAGACCGTTTTGATATAATCTCCTTTATCTCCGAGCTTGCTGCGCAGTTTCTTGACATGCGTGTCGATGGTTCTTGCATCCCCAAAATAATCGTAGTTCCATACATTGTTCAGGATTTTTTCCCTTGAAAGAGCTAAGCCCTGATTCTCAAGAAAATACGTCAGAAGTTCAAACTCTTTATAGCTGAGATCGATTGTCCGGCCGTCTATCTTTACAATATGCGCCGCCTTGTTAATCGATATTCCCCCCGCCTCCGTCACATCGTCCATCCCTCCGGCGCGGGATCGTCTCAGGATCGCTGAAACTCTCGCCACAAGGATCCTCGGGCTGAACGGTTTGGAGATATATTCATCCACTCCCAGTTCGAATCCCTGCAGCTCGTCCCTCTCCTCGGAACGGGCCGTCAGCATGATGATCGGCACCCGGGAGGACTGCCGGATCTCCCTGCATACCTGCCATCCGTCCATCTTTGGCATCATCACGTCCAGAATGATCAGATCGATCCCTTTCCTCTCATAAAAGATATCCATCGCTTCCATGCCGTCCGCGGCTTCCAGTACCGCGAATCCTTCCCGCTCCAGAAAATCTCTGACCAGCTTCCGCATCCTTCCTTCATCATCCACAACCAATATCTGCAGTTTGTCCATATCCATCGCCTCATTAAAGTATTTCTTTCGATTATCATAACACGAATCTATGTCGCTTTTGTGAAAAAACGAAAAAATCCTGTAAAATGGATTTTTTTAAACGAATCATATATACTCCACTTGTACACCGCCCACAAAAGAAAAGGAGATTGTAATATGGCTGGAAACATCTATGGATACATCCGCGTATCCACAAAAGAGCAGAACGAAGTACGCCAGAAAATTGCCCTTCTCGCGTTTCCCGTTCCCGAAAAGAATATTTACATGGACAAACTCAGCGGCAAAGATTTTAACCGCCCCCAATACCGCAAACTGATCCGGAAACTCCGTTCCGGAGACATACTGGTGATCAAATCCATCGACCGCCTGGGCAGGAATTATGAAGAGATCCTGAATCAGTGGCGCATCATCACAAAGGAAAAATCGGCGGATATCATCGTCCTGGACATGCCTCTTCTGAACACCCATCAGACCGGGAACGATCTGACCGGAACTTTTGTCGCCGACCTTGTACTGCAGATCCTGTCGTACGTAGCCCAGACCGAACGGGAAAATATCCGGCAAAGGCAAATGGAAGGGATCGCCGCCGCAAGGCTGAGAGGCGTCCACTTCGGAAGGCCGCGAAAACAGATCCCCGATATGTTCCCGCAGATAAAACAGGAATGGGAGTATCACAAAATCAGCTCCCGCGAGGCCGCCCGCCTGCTGGACGTCTCACAGGACACCTTTCTCAGATGGGTACACGGGCGCTGAAAATCTCCCGCTCTATTCTCCGGCTTCATACCGCTTCAGGTAACGCCGGATCTCATCAATGTACAGCCGGCCCATCTTGCTCAGGATCAGATTCTTCCTGATGATGTATCCGATTTCCATCTGACTGTTCGTATTGACACTGTCGTCCTCAAACGGGACCGCAATATAATCCGTCCCATTCAGCTCTTCGCATATAATTCCCGAACAGAGCGTATAACCGTTCAGTCCGATCATCAGGTTCAGCATGGTAGCCCGGTCGGTCGCTTTGATCGTTCTGGGATACTCGTTGGTGCTGAGGATCTCCTCAGCGAAATAAAAGGACGCCTCATTCCCCTGTTCGAACGACAGGCAGGGATAATCCGCCAGCTGTTCAAAGCAGATGGACCCGCAGTCCGCCAGAGGATGTCCTTTCCACATGTATACATACGCCTGGCATTCGATCAGCCTGTGAAATTCGAGATCATTCGCCTTGAGCAGATTCATGATGATCTTTCGGTTAAAGTCGCTCAGATAAAGAATCCCGATCTCACTTTTCATCGTCTTGACGTCGTCGATGATCTCCCTCGTCTTCGTCTCGCGGATGGCAAACTCGTATTCGGCGGTATTGAAATTCTTCACCATCTCCACAAATGTTTTAACAGCAAAGGAATAGTGCTGTGTGGAAATGCCGAATTTCTTTTTCAGATTACCGTTCTTCCCATATTTTTCCATCATCATTTCATACTGATGATAAACCTGTCTCGCATAGGTAATAAACTCCGCCCCATCATTGGTCAGAGAGACTCCGCGCCCGCTGCGGTGGAAAATGACGATCCCCGTCTCCCTCTCCAGTTCCTGTATGGCTCCCGTCAGGGAAGGCTGAGAGACGTACAGCAGCTCGGCAGCTT